>JAGCMZ010000144.1 GCA_017646225.1 Paludibacteraceae bacterium
AGTGCGAGAGCAAAAAAGATTGATGTATAATAGAATATACGAAAATCGCTATTTACAAGAAAAGAAAAAGAAAGAAGAAGATTTTTGTTTATAAAAACTCAAAAAATCTACCAATGATGAAAATAAGACTACAGTTAATAAAATGGCAAATCCTCTTGTACGTAGGATTGTTATCGTGTATGTCCCTTACCTACGCTTTACCTAATGCTGATCATGATCATCGTTTTATGGTAATTATAATAATATCGTCATTACCAACATTAGTAGGGGGAGTTCTATCTGCATTGGTCACTACAGGGTACAAGCAAGCTAGTATTGCTTATTTAATAACCTTATTAGTAACTTCACCCTTCTGCTATTGCATAAACGAGGATACAGAAAATTTGTGGTTACATATAGACTTAATATTTAGAATAATATTGTTTGCTGTTTATTCTATCATTGCATATAAAACTGCAAATAGTAATAATCAAGATAAACTTGATTTATGTGCTATAAATTATGGCAAGTTTCTTAAGTTGTGCGTGATGTTTACAATTGCTATAATTTTATGCTACATGAGCATCATCTATATTTTTTGTTTAACTAAAAACGAATTGATTATACAACCATTTGCCTATTTAAGAAACTTAACTTGTTTAATAAGTATTGCCTTGCAGGTATTCTTCTTGCTAAAGGGAAAAGATAAATGGGCTTTCTGCACTTTTGTTTTACTATTTTTAGCAAGTACTATTGATAGTTGGAACTACGAAATTTACAAAGAAACATGCTTATGGATTGCGTTGTCTAGTATTATCTATACAATAACCTATTTACGCAAAGACGCCATCAGCAATGCCAGCTTAACTCTATTTGTTGTTGATCTCATCTACATTGTGGCAGCATTTTGCATTATCTCATTGCTGAATGATTACAATCAGAATTTATTGATATTAGCAGAAGCCTTTACATTATGGATAATGATATTGATTACCAATAAACACTTTGTACTAAAATCAATTGTATTCTGTTTAGTACTAGCAGTAGACTTTATGGTTATACATTATCTATACGATTCATCGCAATGGCTAAACAAAGAGTTTGTGATTAAATATGGTTCAATAAACGGTATCGTTGTTTTGGGTTATTCACTCATTCATGCTTCTATGTTTATTGAACAAAAACATAAAGCAAATAAAATGTTAAGTTGTAAATAACAAAGCCCCTATATTAGAAAATAGCATTGGTACACCCCAGGTAATCTTCCAATCGCCCATACTTAAGCATGTAAATTGGCTGTGGAAGTAAAAACCAAATCGGTGACTTAGATTATTCTAAGTCACCGATTTTATTTATGCTTTTTGCTGCGATTCTACCCAACTGGTTAGCTTTACAAACTCTGCTACGCTAAGTTGTTCGGGGCGTTTGTCTAGCAAGGGCGTGCCTGCTTTGTCAAACTCGGCGCCTAACAAGGGTTTTATAGAGTTGCGAATGGTTTTGCGACGTTGGTTAAAGGTGGTTTTTACCACTTGCTTAAACAACACCTCGTTGCAAGGAAGTGAGGTAACGCTGTTGCGCACCATTTTGATAACCGCCGATTGTACTTTGGGCGGTGGGTTAAACACCCCAGGGGGTACGGTAAACAAATACTCAATATCGTAGTACGCTTGCAATAGCACACTTAAAATGCCGTACGCCTTTTTGCCTGGTTTAGACGCCAAACGCTCTGCTACCTCTTTTTGCAACATACCACTAATAAACGGAATTTGCTCTTTGTGCTCTAACGCCTTAAAAAAGATTTGGCTGGATATGTTATACGGATAGTTGCCAATTAGGGCAAACGGCTCGCCACCAAAAATAGAAGGAACATCGTATTTTAAAAAGTCGTCGGCTATGATTTTGCCTGCCAACGCTTCAAAGTTCTGATTCAAATAGGCTACCGATTCGTTGTCAATTTCAATAACAAGCAAATCGATGGGGTTGCGTTGCAACAAAAATTGGGTAAGCACTCCTGTTCCCGGACCAATCTCTAGCACCTTAAAGGGGCCTTCGGCTGGCAAGGTATCGGCAATGCGCTTGGCAATGCCCATGTCGGTTAGAAAGTGTTGGCCTAACTGTTTTTTTGGCTTAACGTACATTGTCTAGATTTTTTATTGTATCTTCGCAAAGTTAATGATAAAAGTCGAAATGCTTCGCATTTTAACCCACATACTCGATTTTTTTTACCCTCCGTTTAAGCGCTGGATGAGCAAAGAGGTGTACTACTACCTAGCCTGTGGCACCATCAATACCTGCTGCGATTGGGTAATGTATTTTATTATCCATAACTACATTATTCAAAAACAATTTATCGATTTAGGTTTTATGGTGGTATCGCCCCACATTGCCAGCCTTATTTTGGTTACACCCATAACATTTTTGGTGGGGTTCTGCTTTTCTAAATACATCACCTTTAAGCACTCCAAACTGGAAACTACTAGGCAGGTACTGCGCTATGCATCCATTTTGTGCTGCAATTGGCTAATTACCTACATCAGCTTAAAACTATTGGTAGAAATGGCGGGTATCTACCCTACTCCTGCCAAAATGATTACCACGGTTATTACCACCTTACTGGGCTTTATTTTGCAAAAGTACTATTCGTTTAAAAGCAGTAAATAGGTAAACGATGCAAAAAGGATGGTTTGACAAGTACTTTACAGCTATCAAGGTAATGATTATGCTGGGCGCATACGGCTACCTGGCTTATACGTTGGCTCATTTTGAATATTACCAGCAGTTTGCCCAAAGTTTTAGCCACATTGGTTTGGAACGTTGCCTATTTTTAATGACTGCCCTTTTGTTTATTGCCCTAAATTGGGGGCTTGAGGGGCTAAAATGGCAGGTATTGTTAAGGCATTTACACCCCAGTAGCCTTGGGTGGAGCATCAAAAGCATTTTAATTGGCATTACGGCTGGTTTTTTTACCCCTAACCGCATAGGCGAACCCGTGGGGCGCTCTATTTTATTGCCCGATGGCAAGCGTAGCCAAGGCGTTGCCTTAATGTTGGTAGGCGTTATGGGGCAAACCTTTGCCTCGCTGGTGTATGGCGTGGTAGCCTGCACAGGATTCTTTAGCCTTCACCTTAGCACGCAGGTATCGCTTGTTAATTTTTGCCTAATAGCTGGCGGTGCGTTGCTAGCTCTACTAAGCCTTTGCTATTTTACCTTACCCAGTTGGGGCAAATGCGTAGTAACAGGGCAATTTACTCCTTTTTGGCAATTTTTGTACAATATACGCAGTGGCTTGCTGCGCTTTTCGTGGTTTACCAACCTACTTAAAAGTGCTATACCCTACCTAAAAGCAGCACTAAGCGTATCATACCCCACCCTGCTAAAAGTAACCCTTTATAGCCTGCTGCGTTACGGCGTTTACTGCTTGCAATACTTTTTTATGCTGCGTTTTTTTGATGTGCCAATAGACACGCTTACCGCCCTACTGCTTATACCCATTAACTACTTAGCGGTTTCTATTACGCCCTCCATTGCCTTTGCCGAAATGGGCATTAGAGGCTCTATTGGCATCGCCCTAATAGGTACCTTTACCTCTAATACCGTAGGCGTCGCCCTAGCTGCCATTAGCGTGTGGCTTATTAACTACGTTATACCCATGTTAGCGGGTTCGGTGTTACTCCTTCTACAAAAAAAACAATAAACGTTAAACAATAAACAACTTGTAAGTTTATATCGTATTTTTGTGATATGAATCACATTAAAATACTTTGGGCCGACGACGAAATTGAGCTGCTAAAGCCACACATCCTTTTCCTAGAGGGAAAGGGATACGAGGTTACGGCTGTAAACAACGGAAAAGAAGCCATAAAAGCCTGCCAAGAAAACAAGTTTGACCTTGTGTTTTTAGACGAAAACATGCCTGGCATTAGCGGCTTAGAGGCACTGCTCGAAATAAAAAAGATGCTACCTTCGCTACCGGTTATTATGATTACCAAAAGCGAAGAAGAAGACATCATGGACCAAGCCATTGGTCAAAAAATTGCTGATTACCTGATAAAACCGGTTAATCCCAACCAAATTATCATGACCATTAAAAAGGTGTTGCAGGCCAACGAAATTATCTCGCAAAAAACCACAAGAAACTACCAAATGGAGTTTATGCGCATCAGCACGCAAATAAACGACAGTACCGATGCCGATAGTTGGCGCAACATTTACAACCACCTGGTGTACTGGGAAATGGAGCTTGCCGAAACAGGAAGCACGCTAAACGAAATGTTGCAAATGCAAAAATCAGAGGCCAATAACCTGTTTGTACGCTTTATTAAAAAGAACTACGAGAACTGGTGGAAGAACACCGAAAACAGGCCCATGATGAGCCCCGACTTGTTTAAAGACAAAGTGTTCCCCCTATTGGACCAGGGTAAAAAGGTGTTTTTTGTACTCATCGATAACCTGCGATTGGACCATTGGAAGGTGATGCAAAAAGAGTTGGCATCGCTGTACCAATTTGACAGCGACGATACGTTTTACAGCATCTTGCCTACGGCTACGCAATATTCGCGCAATGCTATTTTTTCGGGATTGATGCCCTCGCAAATTAGAAAAATGTACCCTCATTTGTGGGTAGACGAAGAAGAAGACGAAGGCAAAAACCTAAACGAAGAGGCGCTTATTCAAACCCAGCTGGATCGTTTTAGAAAGAAATATGCTTTCTCTTACCACAAAATTAACACCAACGTGGCAGGCGAAAAGCTGAACGAAAACCTAAAGCAGCTGCTTCATAATCCGCTCAATGTGGTGGTGTTTAACTTTGTTGATATGCTATCGCACGCTCGTACCGAGGTGAAATTGTTCCGCGAACTGGCACCCGACGAGGCAGCCTACCGATCGTTGGTACATTCGTGGTTCAAACACTCGTCTATTGCCGAGTTTTTCCGCATTTTGGCCGCGCAAGACGTGCACATTGTGCTCACCACCGACCACGGCAGCATTCGCGTTAAAAACCCCATTAAGGTTATTGGCGATAAAAACACCAACGTAAACCTACGTTACAAAGTGGGCAAAAATTTGGCGTACGATAAAAAACAAGTGTTGGCACTTACGCAGCCCGAAGCTTGCTTACTGCCTACACCCAACCTCAGCTCTACTTATATTTTTGCCGAGTGTGACGACTTTATTGCCTACCCTAACAACTATAATTATTACGTTAGCTATTACAAAGATACGTTCCAACACGGGGGTATATCGCTCGAAGAAATGATTATCCCATTGGTAAGTATGCACCCTAAAAAAATAATGCCATGATACGCCCACCCTTTTTAACTGCAGGCAGTAAAATTGCCCTTGTCGCCCCATCGGGCGCAGTAGATGCCGTATGGATAGACGGAGCTATCCAAACACTCGAGAAATGGGGTCTTGAAGTAATTATTGGGCAACATGCCAGGGGTAAATACCACCGTTTTTCGGCTACGGATGCAGAGCGCATCGCCGATTTGCAATGGGCCATTGACCAAACCGATATAGCGGCAATTCTTTGCCTAAGAGGTGGTTATGGATTGGCACGCATCATCGATAAGGTAAACCTGGCTCCATTGGTAAGGTATCCCAAATGGCTGATAGGTTTTAGCGACGTAACGGTGTTGCACAGTGCTTTATCGGCCGTAGGTATTGAGTCGATACACAGCATCATGGCCAAACAAATTTGCCAAGAGCAAGCCCCCAGCGAGCAATTGCGAAGACTGCTTTTTGGCGAGTTGCCTTTGTACCAAGTGGCATCACACCCACTCAACAGAGAGGGCGTTACCAGTGGAAAACTGATTGGTGGCAACCTATCGGTGCTATACGGATTGCGCAACACGCCCTTCGATTTAAAAGCATCGGGCAATATTTTACTGATAGAAGACTTGTGCGAACCGCTTTACCACATAGACCGCATGATGCAAAACCTACGCCTAAGTGGGTTGTTGGAACAAATAAGCGGGCTAATTGTAGGGCAATTCTCTGACATCGATCCCGACACAAGCTTTGCAGAGGGTGCCTATGGCATCATAGCCGAAGCAGTAAAAGATTACCACTACCCTGTTTGCATGAATGCGCCATTTGGGCATGTAGACCAAAATTATCCGCTAATAATAGGCGCTAGCACCCAACTAAACGTACAATCTACCACTAGCACAATAGAACAACTATGATACAACTGAAAGGATTATTTGCAGATAGTAAATGGTACACCAAAACGGCTTTGCTGTTGGGGATTCCGTTCTTTTTAATGTTGATGTCGAGCGTTATTTGTGTCTTGGTTAGCTTGGTTATGGGCGTAGACCTACAGGCATCTAGCACTTCTTCCTTGCTATGGATTCAAGCTGTTCAGTCTATCCTTACTTTTATAGGGGGTGGATGGTTGTATGTGTACCTTATCTCTAAACAACCTGTTCGTTACCTCAACCTTCACCACTGTGGAAGCATTTGGCTGTATCTATTGGCAATGACTGGCATGATGGTGCTTTCGCCCATGGTAAGCATTACTGCTCTTTGGAACGATGGCATTCAGCTACCCGAATCGTTGCAAATCATAGAACAGCATTTGCGTAGTTTAGAAGACGCTGCCAACGATATTACCCTGCAAATGATGCAAGGAGAGGGCTTAGGAAGTACAATTGTTGCATTGGTAGTAATGGCATTGATACCTGCCATTGGCGAGGAGTTTTTGTTTAGAGGGGGCATGCAAAAAGGGATAGAAAACAAAACAGGCAATGCCCACCTTGCGGTTTGGGTCACTGCCTTTGTATTTAGTTTTATCCACTTTCAATTTTACGGATTCATTCCCCGCTTTATTTTGGGGGTGGTGTTGGGTTATTTTTACCTATATGGCAAATCGATATGGATTCCTATTTGGGCACACTTTGTAAACAATGCCAGCGCTGTATTAACCTACCGACTTTTTTACCAACATACCGAAGAAACCAATCTGTCTACCATGGGAATGCCCACCGATGTAGACAACGTTATTTTGTTTTGCATAGCGGGACTTAGCTTGTTGCTATACATCACCACCATGCTAATCTTCGTCTTCGTCGCCGGAAACAGGAAGTCCCAATAGTTTGCGTTCTTTGCGGCGCAAGTAATATACAATGCCAAACTCTTTGGATTTTTCTTGCATGCCTTCTACGCCCAAATTGGCAAACGATTCTTCTATCTCGTTCCACAATTGCAAAATAGCTGCATCTACCTCTTTGCGCATGCTTTGAATGGTATCCAAATACCTGCCTGCATTCTTTTGCGATACCTTTTTGAGCTGATACGCATCGGCAAACTGATCAAAATGCACCTTTACTTTGCCAATGGATGGATTGTAGATGGCACCACCGGGACTTTGGCGCAAACGCTCCATTTCACCATCAATAATGTTTTTGCCCCACTCCATTAGCAAGGCCTCGGTACTCAAATCGGGCACGGTATAATTCTCTGGCAAGAGTTTGTACATCAGTTTCTTTTCGGGCTTAATCTCGTTGCGTTGGCACGACAAATTAAGCACCTGTATAAAGTGAGAAACGTACATACGTGCCATTCTTACTTGTTGTTGGTACTTGGTGTTTTTTTCCGATTGGGCATTGACTGCCGTTTTGTAATCGGAAATAGCACGTTCAAAAGTAGGGATAAGACCTCTGATGATATTAGCGGTTCGAGCAGAAAAGGGTACCGAAGAAGCACCTAAACGGTCGTATTTTTCTTTGGCAATACGCATGGCACGCAAGCGTGCAGCATCTGTATTGGGCAGGCGTCTATAGGGCATAATACGTGATTTTTTAGGTTTTACGCCTTAAAAATAACACGTTTTATTGGAACTGCCATACTTTTTTCAACAAAAAATATCTTTAGTGCTTTCTGCCCATTAGGTTATTGGCAAAATTGATTAAGATATCTTTCTTATCTTCAGATAGTTGCAAAGATTTTAAGCTTCCGACTGATTTTTCAAAATATTCATGAATAGCCTCTTCGCAACGAATGTCAATTTGCAAGTTTTTGTAGATTTTCAGTACAGCTGCTATTTTTTCTTCAAAGCAATCTGGCTGGTTGCAACGCATCCATTCCAGTAGTTCGGCGCGTTGTGTTGCGTCTGCCTCTTGCAATGCTGTAATCATCAAGAAAGTTTTCTTGTTGCAGCAAATATCGCCCCCAATCTTTTTGCCAAACACAGCCGCATCGCCAAAACTATCCAAATAATCGTCGCGCAATTGGAAAGCCAAGCCCAAATTGATGCCGTAATCGTACAAGGCATCGGCATCTTGCTGGCTAGCGCCCCCAATAAGGGCACCCATTTTTAATGAAGCCGCTAGCAATACCGCTGTTTTAAGGCGAATCATTTCGATGTACTGAGGCAAGGTAACGGCCAAGTCGTTTTCAAAATCAACGTCGTATTGTTGTCCTTCGCACACCTCTATAGCGGTTTTAGAGAACAAATCGAGCAACACAGGAAGTTTATCGGCAGGAGCCTGTTGCATGAATTGATAAGCTTTGATAAGCATGGCATCGCCCGATAGAATGGCAGTGTTATCGTTCCATTTTTTATGAACGGTAGGTTTGCCCCTACGGGTATCGGCACGGTCCATAACACCGTCGTGCAACAACGTAAAATTGTGAAATACCTCAATGGCCAAAGCAGCCGTCATAGCAGGCTGTTCGTTGCCCGAAAAAAGTTTGCATGCCAATAAAGTCAATACAGGGCGAATGCGCTTGCCACCTAACGACAAAACATAATCGATGGGGCTATACAAACCTGTTGGCTCGGTTATCCATTGGATATTTGCCAACTCTTTTTCTACTTGTTGTTGCAATTGTTTAATCATCGTATGATACTATTTTTATCGTCCACCCGTAATAATAGCGGTAAAACGGGGAGAAATTTTATGGAACAAATGATACAGGCCAACTCCTACTGCTGCTATTAAAACTGGGATAACAAAATAGCCAACTACAAGCGATACCTCGTTTACTGGTTGGAACAATTTGAGCCACACTTTTTGGCAGAAGAATACGGCCAACAAATGGTAAGCATATACAAAGAAGGTGGCACCGGCAATTTTTTCGCTGATATGTATTTTTTCCAGTTCATTGCCCCTAGCTACCCAACCGATAGCGGCTGCCATGCCTACTAGCACATTGATGTTGTGTACAATGTCGTAAATCGGTTTTAAATCGGCATACCACAATGCCATGTTAACACCTACCAATACTAGGAATACCGCCAATAATACCTTGCGCATGGGCAAGAACAAGGTAGCAAAGTTTACCTTATGGATGCTAAACCAAGCACCTAACGAGAAGAAGAAGATGGCGGTTAAGCTAAATCCAGTTACAGGCAATGTAATTCCTGCTATCCACAAACATCCTACAAGCGGAATCCATATCCATTTGAGGTAACGCACCGCCATATACAACAGCGGGCTAAAGATACCCATCATCATTAAATCGCGAATAAACCAAAACTGACTGGCTACAGGTGCGTCTAATTTATACGACCAAAACATGTTCAACCATTCGGTAATGGATTTAGAAGCAAGCAATTGGTTCGATCCAGACGTAAGTCCCGTTAACAATAGGTTGCCCCCTATCATCATGGCCAACACCAGTGCATTCCAAAACAAATAGGGAATTAGCAAGGTATGCACCCTGTTTTTTAGCTTATTTACATAGGTAGTTTGGGTAAAATCGGCTTTGTAGAAAAAGAGGAAGCCTGCAAAAAAGAAAAAGGTAGTGACATCGAACGATGCCAATTCTTGTTTTACCAAGCAATAAATAAAATCGTAAATAGGATACATGCCCGTTTGCACATAATCCACGCCATCAATAATGGTTCCTACAAAATTGGTGTGCGATACTACCACCGAAAAGATAAGCGGAAAACGCAAAAAATGGATGGTTTTGGATAGTAATTGATCGGGCGCCATGATAATTGTATTTTATTTTTTTTTGCAAAAATAAACATTTTTATCTACCACCCGTAATAATTGCCGTAAAACGTGGCAAATATTTACGCAAGCCAAGGTACAAATACACCGCGCCTACGCTTACAACGGTTGGAATCAGCACATAACCGATAATCATTTTGGCATCGGTCATGGGCGACAGGTAGGTTACCCACAATTTAGAGGCAAACACCGTTATGGGGTTGTGGATGCAAAACAAAAAGAAAGCAGCATCGGACAAGGTTTTGTTGGCATGTATGGTTTGCGTCTGAATGCCCCTGGCTACCCAAGCTACCAAGGTAGCCATACCCAACAAAATACCCAAGCGTTGCAAAAGGGCTATTTGCGCAAAAGAGCTAGACCAAAGCACCGTATTGAGTACCAATAACGGAAGATATAGTCCTAGCAAATACCACCTGTAGTTGACCAAAATAGGGGTATAGTTTTTGTTGGTTAGCGCATACCACGCACCCAGTCCAAAAAAGAAAAAAGCGGTAACGTTTACTCCTACCCAGGGTGTTTGGATGCCCATGCACCACAAAATGCCCAGCAGCAGTACGCCAAATATTTTTAAGTACCGTACCAAAAAATAGAGCAACGGAGAGCAAACCACTACCACCATCAAGTCGCGAATAAACCAAAACGGACTCATGGGGAAGGAAAGCCAATAGGCTTTTAGCCAATCTATTAGGGTGTACTCTTTGATGGGCAAATTATTGCCCGATGTAAACGAAGGAAATACCTGTTGTGCCACAAAAATCATCAGCAACAGGGCGGATATCCAAAAAAGATAGGGCACCAACAAGGTTTTTACCCGCCTTTTTAGTTTATCGGCATACAATTGTTTTGAAAAGGCTCCTTGAAAAAAGAACAAGAAGCCCGAAAAGAAGAAAAACAGTGGCACACGCATGCGCACTATTTCGCCATCGAACAAATGGTTGAAAATATCAAAAATAGGAAACATGCCTCCCTGCGTTACACTATCGCCACCTATGATTACGCTATCCAAAGTGGTATGCACAATAACCACCCCCACCATGAGCGGGAAGCGCAAAAACCGAATGGTATCCGAAAGTAACTTATCGGAATGCATGTTTAGTTTAGTTGAGCTTGCTTTCAATGATATCGGCCATTACATCTTTGATGTCCAAACCTGCGGCGCGCACTTGTTGTGGAATAAAGCTGGTAGGCGTCATACCTGGAGTGGTATTGGCTTCTAGCACGTGTGGAACGCCATCGGGCGATATAATATAGTCGATGCGCACAATACCTTTGCAACCCTAAATATCGTAATATTTAGCAGTTTGGCGTTGTACCTCGGCGGTAAGTTCGTCGGAGATACGAGCAGGGGTAATTTCTTTTACCTGACCGTTGTATTTGGCATCGTAGTCGAAGAATTCGTTCTCGGTAACCACCTCGGTAATAGGGAATACCACGGTTTTGTTGTGGGTTTTGTACATACCGCAGGTAATTTCGGTTCCTTGCAAAAACGATTCAATAATCACCTCGTCGCCTTCGGCAAAGGCACGTTGGATAGAAGCATCCAACTGACTGGCTTCTTTTACTTTGGTAACACCAAAACTGCTGCCGCCTACGTTGCTTTTTACAAAGCAGGGCAAACCTACGGCTGCTAAAATTTCGTCACCATTGTAGCTATCGCCTTTGCGCAACAACACCGATTGGGCAATTTTGGCTCCAAAACCTTGCAAATAGCGGTTGCACACAAATTTGTTAAAGGTTAACGAGGCTGCCAACACACCGCAACAAGAGTATTTTAATCCAATCAAATCAAAATAGCCTTGCAAAATACCGTTTTCGCCGGGTGTTCCGTGAATGGTGATGTAGGCAAAATCGAAGGTTTGTTTAACGCCATCTTGAACAAACGAGAAATCGTTTTTATCGATGGGATACTGCTCTGTTTCGCTCACAACAGCGTTCCACTCTTGGCCAATAATGGTTACAATGGTAGTTTTATATACGTTTTGGTCGATAAACGACTTAATGCCTTGAGCACTTTTTAGCGATACAACAACTTCTGACGAGTCGCCCCCCGCAACAATTGCTATGTGTTTCATACTTGTTTAGTTTTGATTGACAAAGATAATTATTTTTGATGAATCGGTGAAAGTTTGTGCGAGGCGAATAATTTTTGTTTCGGCGATTCAATCTGACGACATTTGGTGGAGGTCGGAAAAAGATTTATATGTGCAAAAACGTTAAGCAAAATGTGTTGTTTGAGCGAAGCGAGTTCACATTTTGTAGTTTTTGTATGTGTAAATCCCGACCG
>JAGCMZ010000145.1 GCA_017646225.1 Paludibacteraceae bacterium
CAACTCCTTTGACTCTTTCTGACTCTAACGGTTATATCTACGATCCAGAAGGTATTACCTTCGAAAAATTGGAATACGTAAAAGAATTGAAAAACGTTCAACGCGGTCGTATCAAAGAATACGCTGAAAAATATGGTTGCAAATACGTAGAAGGAGCTCGTCCTTGGGGCGAAGTTGCTGACATTGCTCTTCCTTGCGCAACTCAAAACGAATTGAACGGCGACGACGCTAAAACTCTTTTGGCTAACGGCGTAATTGCAGTATCTGAAGGTGCTAACATGCCTTCTACTCCAGAAGCTGTTGAAGCATTCCAAGCTGCTAAAATCCTTTACGCTCCTGGTAAAGCTTCTAACGCTGGTGGTGTTGCTACCTCTGGTTTGGAAATGAGCCAAAACTCTGGCCGTATCAGCTGGAGCCGCGAAGAAGTTGACGCTAAATTGCAAAGCATCATGGCTAACATTCACGAAAACTGCGTAAAATACGGTACCGAAGAAGATGGTTACATCAACTATGTTAAAGGTGCTAACATTGCAGGCTTCATGAAAGTAGCTAAAGCAATGATGGCTCAAGGCATCATCTAAGAAAAAATTAAATCACTCAATTATCCATTGCACCGTTCCATTTTTATGGGATGGTGCAATGCCGTATAAACAAATAAACAAGCATGAATAAAATTGTTAGTAAAGAGCACTTTTCTGAAAACGTAGTAAAATTAGAAATTGAAGCTCCTCTTATTGCTAAATCGCGTCGTGCAGGTCACTTCGTAATTGTTCGCGTTGGCGAAAAAGGCGAACGCATTCCACTAACCATTGCCGGTTCTGACCTAGAAAAAGGTACCATTACCTTGGTGGTTCAAAAAATTGGTGTATCATCAACCAAATTGTGCGCCTTGAACGTAGGCGACGAAGTTACTGACGTAGTAGGTCCATTGGGCAAAGCTACCCACATCGAAAACTTTGGCACCGTAGTATGTGCTTGCGGTGGTGTTGGTACTGCTCCTATGCTTCCTATCGTTGAAGCTTTGAAAAAAGCAGGCAACAAAGTTATTACCGTTTTGGCAGCTCGTACCAAAGACTTGATTATTTTGGAAGAAGAAATGCGCAAATTCTCTGACGAAGTAATCATCATGACCGACGACGGTTCGTACGGTACACAAGGTTTGGTTACCAATGGTGTTGAAGGCGTTATCAACCGCGAAAAAGTGGACATGTGCGTTACCATCGGTCCTGCCATCATGATGAAATTTGTTTCTTTATTGACTAAAAAATACGAAGTTCCTACTGTTGCCTCGTTGAATACCATCATGGTAGACGGCACTGGCATGTGCGGAGCTTGCCGCGTATCGGTTGGCGGCGAAACCAAATTTGTTTGCGTTGACGGTCCTGAATTTGACGCTCACCAAGTTGATTTCGACGAAATGATGATGCGTATGGGCGCATATCGTGCAGAAGAACAAGCCGCTATGGCTGCATACACCAACCAAAAATAATTAGAACGATGCAAAACTTAATTGATAGAAATGCTCCTTGGCGCGACGAGTTGCGCAAGGCAATGAAAAATAAAGAACGCACCGATATTGCGCGCGTTGAAATGAACGAGTTGGACGGTGAATACCGTAGCCATAACTCGGAAGAAGTAAACCAAGGTCTTACCGAAGAGCAAGCCTTGATGGAAGCAAAACGTTGCTTGGACTGCCCCAACCCTAGCTGTATGAACGGTTGTCCTGTAAGCATCAACATTCCTTCGTTTATCAAAAACATTGAACGTGGCGAATACCTTAACGCTGCTAAAGTATTGAAAATGACTTCTGCACTTCCTGCTGTTTGCGGTCGTGTATGTCCTCAAGAAAAACAATGCGAAAGCCAATGTATCCACATTAAAATGGGTAAAAAACCTGTTGCTATTGGTTACTTGGAACGTTTTGCTGCCGACTACGAACGCGAAAGCGGTCAAATGTCAACTCCAGAAGTAGCTCCTTCTCATGGCATTAAAATTGGTGTAGTAGGTTCTGGCCCTGCTGGTTTGTCGTTTGCTGGCGACATGGCTAAATTGGGTTACGAAGTAACTGTATTCGAAGCACTTCACGAAATTGGTGGTGTATTGAAATACGGTATTCCAGAATTCCGTTTGCCTAACAAAATTGTTGACGTAGAAATCAACAACCTAGAAAAAATGGGCGTTACCTTTGTTAAAGACTGCATCGTAGGTAAAACCATCAGCTTTGACGACTTGAAAGCAGAAGGCTTTAAAGGCTTGTTCGTAGCAAGTGGTGCTGGTCTTCCTAACTTCATGAACATCAAAGGTGAAAACCTAATTGGTGTTATGTCGTCGAACGAATACCTTACCCGCGTTAACTTAATGAGCGCTGCAAAAGACGAGTTTGACACTCCTGTATTGAAAGGCAAACGCGTAGCCGTAATTGGTGGTGGTAACACCGCTATGGACTCCGTTCGTACCGCAAAACGTTTGGGTGCTGAATTGGCCATGATTGTTTACCGTCGTAGCGAAGAAGAAATGCCTGCTCGTGTAGAAGAAGTAAAACACGCTAAAGAAGAAGGTGTTGAATTCAGAACTTTGCACAATCCTATTGAATATTATGGCGACGAAAAAGGTCGCGTAAAACAAATGTTGCTACAAAAAATGGAATTGGGCGAACCCGATGCTTCTGGTCGTCGCAAACCCGTTGCCATCGAAGGTGCAACCGAACTAATTGATGTAGACACTGTTATTGTGAGCGTTGGTGTATCACCTAACCCACTTATTCCTAACAGCATCGAAGGTTTGGAAGTATCGCGCAAAGGTACCATCGTAGTAAACGACGATTTGCAAAGTGCTATTCCAATGATTTTTGCTGGTGGTGACATTGTACGTGGTGGTGCTACCGTTATCCTTGCTATGGGCGACGGCCGCAAAGCAGCTGCTTCAATGCACGCTTACTTAAATAAATAGTTAGTAAATCAACTCACCGATTCACCAATAATTATATGATAAAAGTAGCCATTATAGGATACGGCAACATTGGAAAATTTGCCTTACAAGCCGTTCAAGCTGCCCCCGATATGGAATTGGCGGGTATTGTTCGTCGCGATGCCACCAACATTCCTGCCGAATTAGCAGGTATTAAGGTAGCTTCTACCATTGACGACCTTGGTAAAGTAGACGTTGCTATTTTGTGTGGTCCTAGTAGAAGTGTTCCCGAAACCGCGGCTGCATTGCTTGCCAAAGGCATCTGCACCGTAGATAGTTTTGATATCCATACCGACATCTGGGCACTTAGCCAACAACTAGAGCCCATTGCTAAAGCCAATAACGCAGCTGCTATTATTTCGGCAGGATGGGACCCAGGTTCAGACTCAGTTGTTCGCGCATTGCTTAAAGCCATGGCTCCTAAAGGCTTGACCTACACCAACTTTGGTCCTGGCATGAGCATGGGACACTCGGTAGTAGCACGTAGCAAAGAAGGCGTTAAAAACGCACTTTCTATGACCATTCCTTTGGGCACCAGCGTACACCGTCGCATGGTATATGTAGAACTAGAAGAAGGTGCTAGCCTTGAAGCAGTAACCGCTGCCATCAAGTCGGACTCTTACTTTAGCCACGACGAAACACACGTTATTCCCGTTGCTAGCGTAGACGAACTACAAGACATGGGACACGGTGTTTTAATTGAACGCAAAGGTGTATCGGGTACTACCCAAAGCCAACGCTTTGCATTCAGCATGACCATCAACAACCCTGCACTTACTAGCCAAATTTTGGTTAGCTGCGCACGTGCTGTGGTTAAACAACGTCCTGGTGCTTATACGCTTCCAGAAATTGCACCTATGGATATGCTTTACGGCGATCGCGAAGCGTTAATACGCGAACTAGTGTAATCATAAAAGGAGAAATGAGAAATCGTTTCTCCTTTTTTTTGATCCTAATTACACATTACTAATTTTTTTTATATCTTTGCAACCGAAATTTTAAACTTCATCACAATAATGGACGATTATTATCCGAACAATTGCTGTAATTTATAAAATGGAGAAGGTTCTATCTCCATTTTGCTAAACATTTGGAGGTAACCTATGAGAACATTTTTAAAAAACGGTACCGGACTAGTTCCATGCGACAAATGGGAACCCAACTGCTGGGTGAATGTCGTAAAACCAACCATGCAAGACAAAAAATACCTAACAGAAACATTGCATGTTCCTGAGGCTTTCTACGACGACATCGAAGACGTTGATGAACGTCCACGTATCGAAGTAGAAGACGGTTGGTGTTTTATTTTGATGCGTATTCCCTGTAAACTGCACGACGAAAACACATCGTTTACCACCGTACCCCTAGGTATTATTTTTAAAGACGATATCTTTGTTTCGGTATGTTTCTTTAAAACAGACCTTATACCCGACTTTATACAATACACCAAACGCAAAAACATTCAGTTTACCGATAACATTAACTTTGTGTTCCGTTTGTTGCTATCGTCCAGCATTTGGTTCTTGAAATACCTAAAACAAATCAACATTCAAACCAAAGCTGCAGAAAAACAATTGGAATCGTCGGTTCGTAACGAAGAGTTGCAGACCTTGTTGCGCCTAGAAAAATGCTTGGTTTACTTTACCACCTCGCTTCGTGGCAACGACATCTTGACCCACCGTCTAAAAAACATGCGTGGTGCCAAGGATGTATACGATCCCGATTTGGTAGAAGACGTTGAAATTGAATCAAAGCAAGCGCTAGAACAATCCATTGTGTACAGCGAGGTGCTTAGTGGTATGATGGATGCTTACGCATCGGTTATCTCTAACAACTTGAACATCATTATGAAACGCCTTACCTCCATTTCGTTGGTAATGATGTTACCCACCTTGATAGCTAGTTTTTTGGGCATGAACTTAGAAGAAGGCACCACCATTTTTAACTGGTTATTCTGGGCGACGGTAGGTGCCAGTTTGCTGCTCACCCTGCTTTCTGCCTTGTATATGATTAAGAAGAAGTGGTTCTA
>JAGCMZ010000146.1 GCA_017646225.1 Paludibacteraceae bacterium
AAACGCAAACATCGTTGTTCTTAAAGTGGCCCTTGCCATCGGCTCTGACATCTTCGCGTGGATAGCTTCTGCCTTCGGTGTAAACAATCAGTTGTCCTTTATCTAGGAACTCATTGATCATGTAAATGGCAGCGTACAAATAACCGCCCGAGTTGTTGCGTAAGTCGACAATGAATTTTTCGCAACCTTGTTTTTCGCGCAATAGCATCAGTTGCGTAAGAAACTCGTTGTAGGTATTGGCGCCAAATTGACTCACCTTGATGTAACCAATGCCTGGTTGAATGGGGTAGGCAATGTCTACGCTATTAACTGGAATATCGTCGCGTGTAATGTTGTAATCCCATATTTGGTTGCTTCCATTGCGTTTAATGCCCACTTTTACCGTGGTTCCTTTTATGCCACGCAATTTTTTTACCACACGGTTGTTGGTGATTTCTTTGCCTGTAAAATTGGTGTCGTTTACCATTACAATGCGGTCGCCAGGTAAAATGCCCAATTTTTCGGAAGGGCCACCTGCAATAACGTCTACAATCATAATGGTGTCGTTTTGAATATTAAATTGTACCCCAATGCCGCTAAAACTGCCCTCTAGGTCTTCGTTCATGCTTTGTACTTCGTCTTTGGGGATGTACACCGAGTGAGGATCTAAATCGATTAAAATGGCAGGTAATATGTCTTCTATTAGTTTTGGCTTGTTAACCGTGTCTACGTATGCACGATCTATTAACTGCAAAACTTCGTTTAGTTTGCTGTACGATGTAGTTGAGGTGGGGCTGTGTAAAACCACCGAGGTTTGATTTTTGTACGCATTGTTGGTTAACCAAAATCCCAATAGTAAACCAATAGATACCGCAATGGATAGCCAAATAGGAGTCAGGTTATTATTTTTCATCTTGATTCATTTCAATTCTACAAACTTCGATGCCGGCACGTCTAAGTAGGTCTAATCCATCGGTAACGTGGTATTCGTCGCTGTAAACCACGCGTACAATGCCTGCTTGGATAATCAATTTAGCGCATTCAATGCAGGGCGAAGTAGTTACGTACATGGTAGCGCCTTCGCTGCTGTTGTGCGAGCGGGCAATTTTGGTAATGGCATTGGCTTCGGCATGCAGTACGTAGGGTTTGGTTTTGAAGTTATCGTCTTCGCAGATGTTTTCAAAACCACAAGGTGTTCCGTTGTAACCGTCGGATATAATCATGCGGTTTTTTACCAAAATAGCACCTACTTTGCGGCGTTCACAATACGAATTTTCGGCCCATACGTATGCCATGCGCATATAGCGTCTATCGAGTTGTTCTTGTTTTGTCATAAAATTAGTATCTTTGTGCGCAAAGATACTAATTTTAGTCGCAAGTCGCAAGTCGCTGATTCGCCTAACCGCATCACCAATAATATGAAACACCTCTTACACCTATTTACCGTTCTATGTTGTATAGCATGTACTCCCCATTCTACCTATCGCAACGATAGCGGAAGGGTGTTTGGTACCTATTATAAAATCATTTACAGTGCACCAGAAGATTTGCACGAAGGTATTGTTGCATCGTTACAATCGGTGAATGCCTCGCTATCTACCTTTGATAGTACTTCCATTATATCGCGCATCAACCAAAACGACACAAATGTGGTGGTCGATTCGTTGTTTACGGTAGTATTTACTACGGCACAACAGGTTTCGGAGCAAACCAGCGGCGCTTTTGATATAACGGTAGCCCCATTGGTAAATGCTTGGGGATTTGGTTTTGAACCAACTCGTACCCGCTCGCAAGCTACATTGGATAGTTTAAAAGCCTGTGTAGGGTATCAAAAAATTAGCCTAACCGATGGTAAGGTTACCAAGCAAATGCCTTGTGTGCAATTGGATGCTAGCGCTATTGCTAAGGGGTTGGGTTGCGATATAGTGGCACAATACCTCGAAAGCCAGGGAGTGGAACATTATTTGGTAGATATCGGTGGCGAATTAAAGCTAAAAGGCCAAAACGATAAGGGTAAAAACTGGCGCATTGGTATTCAGCAACCTGCCGAAGATAGTTTGTTGGTATCGAACGATGTGGCGGCCATATTGTCTTTAACGGATGTAGGGGTGGCTACCTCGGGTAATTATCGACAATTCTATTACCAAGACGGCAAAAAGATAAGCCATACCATTGACCCTCGTACAGCCGCTCCTTGCAGCCATAATTTATTGAGCACTACCGTGGTGGCTTCTACTACTATGTTGGCCGATGCGTATGCAACAGCATTTATGGTATTGGGCGATAGGGATAGTATTGAGGCTGTAGCCAAGGCCAATCAGTTGGCTGTTTACTTGTTGTATGCCGAACAAGATACCATTCAATCGGTGTACAATAACTTGTTTGCGCCTTATTTGGTAAAGTAGACTAGTACAAAAAGTAACCCGCAATACCGCTCAAAACTAGCAAAAAGATAGGGTTGACCTTAAAAAGCGAAGCAATGGCAACAACGCCAAAAATGATGTAGCTAAAAATATCGATAAAGTTTTCGGTATTGGCCAGTAGCAAGGCGGCCGATGCAATTAAACCGATAACGGCAGGACGAATGCCCTGAAACGCATATTCTACATACGGATTGTTTTTAATCTTTTGCAATCCAACTACCACCAAACAAACCAATAGGAAAGGTCCCAAGCATGATGCTAGGGTAGCAATAAGCGATCCCCAAATGCTACCAGTAGCGCTGTAGCCCACGTAGGTGGCGCAGTTGATGGCAATGGGGCCAGGAGTTACTTGCGAAATGGCCATGATGTCGGTAAATTCGGCTACCGTTAACCATTGGTGGTTAAATACCACTTCGTCTTGAATGAGCGAGGCAATGGCATATCCTCCGCCAAAGCCAAACAATCCAATTTTAAAGAAAGTCCAAAAAAGTACAAGGTAAAGGCTCATTTTTTTCTGTTTTTAATCCAGTTAAACAATAAGCCTCCTGTAGCGGCTGCTATAATGATGTAGATGGGCGATATACCCAATTTCCAAACCAATAGGGCGGCGGCAATGGGTATAATTACCGTTTTGTAGGTGATGCCTGTTTTTTGCGATAAACGTACCAACGGAGCCACAATGAGTGCTACCACGGCAGGACGTATGCCTTTAAAAATCTTTTCGATGGTGGGGTGGTCTTGTACATCGGTAAAAACAATGGCCAATAGCAAGATAATAACAAAAGAGGGAAGCGCTGTGCCTATGGCAGCAACCATGGCACCCAGCGTCCCTCTTAATTTATATCCTACGTAAACCGACGAGTTAATAGAAATAGGTCCGGGCAAGCTTTGGACCGTGCCCAGCATATCTACAAATTCGGTTTCCGATAACCATTTCTTTTTGGTAACAACTTCTTGTTCTATGACCGATATCATAGCGTAGCCTCCACCAAAGGTGAAGGCTCCTATTTTAAAAAATGCTATGAATAAGTCCAGTAACATATTCGATTTTCTAAAAACACGTTTTAAAGGTGGAATTTTGAGGCGTCGAGAAGTCCGAGAAACCGCAGTTTACTGAAGTAAATGAGGATTTCGAGGACAATCGCAACGTGAAAATTACCCTTTAAAATTATTTTTAATCCAGTTGAAGGCATTAACAAACGCCTCTACCCAAGGAGTAATCTCATCTTGGCGACCTGCTGGATAGTGCGCCCATTGCCATGGGAAGATAGCACGTTCCAAGTGAGGCATCATAGCCAAGTGACGACCATCTGCCGAACAGATGCCCGCTACGTTATAGTCTGAACCGTTGGGGTTAGCAGGATAACCAGCATGTGTATATTTAGCAATGATGTTGTAATTTTCTTCGCCCATAGGAAGCGAGAATTTGCCTTCGCCGTGTGCTACCCAAATACCCAAACGGCTACCCGATAAGCTGCCAAACATAACCGAATTGTTTTCGGGAATGGTTAGACCCACAAAGTTCGATTCAAACTTGTGCGAGTTGTTGTGCAACATTTTGGTGCGTTTTTCGTGTTCTGGGTTTACTAGGTTCAATTCAACCATCAACTGACAACCGTTGCAAATACCCAAACTCAAGGTATCTTTGCGTGCGTAGAAATTGTCAAGGGCTTTTTTCGCTTTTTCGTTGTACAAGAAACCGCCTGCCCAACCTTTGGCACTACCTAGTACGTCCGAGTTAGAGAAACCACCGCAGAATACAATCATGTTGATGTCTTCTAGGGTTTCGCGACCCGATGCCAAGTCGGTCATGTGAACGTCTTTTACGTCAAAGCCTGCTAGGTATAGCGAGTAAGCCATTTCGCGTTCGCCGTTGGTACCTTTTTCGCGGATAATAGCGGCTTTGATACCACTTTCGGCGTGTGGTGTTTGCAAACCAAATTGCGAAAGTTGACCGGTAAAGCTTGACAAGATAGCCAAGTCAAGAGGTTGGTTTTTATAGTTTTCGAAACGTTCTTTAGCGCATGCTTCGCCGCTTTGTTTACGGTCTAGCAAGTACGATGGACGGTACCATACGTCGCGTAGTTCGTCAATGTTGAAGGTGTATTTTTCGTTGTCTTTTACAACAATTAAGCTGCGTTCTTCAATGGGGTAACCAATTTTAGCAAAACCAATGCCGTTTTCGGTCAATAGTTTTTCTACCTCTGCGTTGTTTTTGGTTTGAATAAATACACCAGGATTTTCTGAGAATAACAATTTAACGGTGTCTTTTTCGGCTAGCGAAGATAGGTTGATGCATAAACCGCCTTTGGTGTTCGCAAAGGTCATTTCTAGCAATGCGGTAATCAAACCACCTTCCGAAATATCGTGACCGGCAAGGATGTAATCTTTTTCAATCAAGGCTTGGATGCTGTTAAAGGCATCGGCAAAGTATTCAGGATTTTGAACGGTAGGAACTTCGTTACCAATTTTGCCCAAGCATTGGTACAATACCGAACCACCTAGTTTTAGGTTGTCGAAAGAGAAGTCAACGTAATAGATAGAGCTGTTTTTGTCGTTTTTCACAACAGGGCTAACTACTTGTTTAACGTCGGCTACTTCGGCACCAGCCGAGATGATAACGGTACCAGGCGATAATACTTTTTTGTCGCCGTATTTTTGGGTCATCGACAAGCTGTCTTTACCGGTTGGGATGTTGATACCCAGGCTGCAAGCAAAGTCACTACATGCTTCTACTGCTTTGTACAAACGAGCATCTTCGCCTTCGTTTTTGCAGGGCCACATCCAGTTGGCCGAAAGCGAAACGCTTTCAATGCCGTTGGCAAGACGCGCCCAAACAATGTTGGTAAGGGCTTCTGCGATAGCCAAAACAGAACCGGCTTCTGGGTTCGCAAGGGCTGCCAAGGGCGCGTGGCCAATGGATGTGGCAATACCTTCTTTGCCACGGTAGTCCAATGCTACCACACCCAAGTCGTTAAGGGGCAATTGCAACTCGCCAGCACATTGTTGACGGGCAATTTTACCGGTTACCGAACGGTCTACCTTGTTGGTTAACCAGTCTTTACATGCCACGTGCTCCATGCTCAATACTTGTTTTACATAGTTTTCAATTTGAGCAGCATCGGTAGCAGGATTAGCAAAGTTAGCCTCAACGGTATTGTCTTTGATGATGGTTCTTGGTGGTTTACCAATCATGTAATCCAAGCGTAGGTTGATGGGTTTTTCGCCATCGGCTTGTTCAAATACAAAGTTCATATCGCCTGTAGTTTCACCTACTACATACATAGGCGAGCGTTCGCGGTCGGCAATACGGTTAATAAGCGCAAGGTCTTCTTCTTTTACTAGCAAGCCCATACGTTCTTGGCTTTCGTTACCAATAATTTCTTTGGCAGAAAGGGTAGGGTCGCCAATAGGCAATTTGCTCATATCAATTTTACCGCCAGTGCTTTCTACCAATTCCGATAGGCAGTTTAAGTGACCGCCTGCACCGTGGTCGTGGATAGAAACAATGGGGTTGTTATCGCTTTCTGCTAAGGTACGAATTACGTTAGCAGCACGTTTTTGCATTTCGGGGTTAGCACGTTGTACGGCATTCAACTCAATGGCATTGGCATATTGACCGGTATTTACCGACGATACAGCGCCACCACCCATACCAATACGGTAGTTATCGCCACCCAATACAACTACTTTTTCGCCAACTTCGGGTTCGCCTTTTAGGGCATCGCGTTGGGTACCAAAACCAACACCACCGGCTAGCATAATTACTTTGTCAAAGCCGTACTGTTTGTCATCTTCTTCGTGTTCAAAACACAACAACGAACCGCAAATAAGGGGTTGGCCAAATTTGTTACCAAAGTCAGAAGCACCGTTCGATGCTTTGATAAGGATTTGTTCGGGAGTTTGGTACAACCAGTTGCGTTCTTTGATGCTTTCTTCCCAGCTTTTGCCAGCTTCGCAACGAGGATACGATGTCATGTAAACAGCAGTACCTGCAATAGGCAAACTAGCTTTACCACC
>JAGCMZ010000147.1 GCA_017646225.1 Paludibacteraceae bacterium
CGTTCTAACCAACTGAACTACCAGGCCAAAACTTTTAATTAAAATGCATTCGGTTGCGTTGGTGGGCCTTCAGGGACTCGAACCCCGGACCAATCGGTTATGAGCCGACCGCTCTGACCAACTGAGCTAAAGGCCCCTACTATGGTCGGGGTGAAGAGACTCGAACTCCCGACCCCATGGTCCCAAACCACGTGCGCTACCAAACTGCGCTACACCCCGATACGGGCAACCGTTTTGCTAACAGCTTAATTAGCATACAATATAATTTTGATTTTGTCAATAATTTTAACGCAAAAAAAGTAAAAATATTTTTAAAAAATAATTTAATATTTGTCAGCCTACTCCTAATAAAAAGCCCTTCTCCATTTTATGAAAAAGGGCTTTAATTAAGACATATAATATGATTAAATATTATGCTTCAACGGGAGCTTCTTCTTTAGCTTCTTCTACTGCTTCTGCGTCAGCAGGTTTTTCAGCGGGAACTTCCGGCGGAGTAAGCAATGCCTTGCGGGACAATGTGATGCGTTTATTTTCTGCATCGCATTCGATAACTTGCAATTCAAGTTCATCGCCAATTTGAACAGCCTTGGTGATGTCTGCCAACCAATCCCAACTAATGTTAGAAATGTGCAACAAACCATCGATACCATCGCCGAGTTCAACAAAAGCACCATAAGGCAAGATTCTTGCAACTTTACCCTTTACAACTGTGCCAGCGGTATATTTTTCGCTTGCGATTTGCCAAGGATGAGGTTGAAGTTGTTTATAACCAATGGAAATACGATTAGATTCTCTATCAAGTTTCAAAACAGCAAATTCATAAGTTCTGCCGATTTCCAATACTTCATCAGGAGTTTTAATGGGTGTCCAAGAAAGGTCGCTAAGGTGTGCCAAGCAATCCATGCCACGTACGTTTACAAATACACCGAAAGATGCATATCTAAGTACTTTACCTTCTACGATTTCGCCAACTTCGATATTGTTCCAGAAGTTGTCTTCTCTTTCTTGCTTTTCTCTTTCGAGAATAATTCTATGGCTAGCAACGATCTTTCTCTTTGCTTCGTCAATACCATCGGGCAATGCAACCAATGCCATCTTTTTGCCAACGTATTGTTTCAAATCGTTTACAAAACCAATTTTAATGTGGCTAGCAGGTACGAAAACGGTAAAACTACCGAGTTTTGCCAACAAACCACCTTTAACATCGCTCTTAATTGTAACTTCAAAACGATTGCCTTGTTTGATACCTTCAACTTGTTCATCGTCTTTATAAAGTTCATCAATTTCTTTTTTGGAGAGAGTTACGCCTTTATCGGTTGAAATAACAATGCATTCAACTCTATCGCCAATATTCATGGACGCCTTGACTGCTTCATAGTCATCGCTCAAGCTCAATTGGTCATTAGGAATGATAGCTTCTTTCTTGGTACCAAGAGAAACGTACACGCCGTCCTGTGCAATTTGAACGACCTCTCCTTTTACTTTTTGACCTTTTTTGAATTGACGCGGGCCTTTGTCAAGTTTTTCTACCGCTTTGGTGAACAACTCTTGTTCTGTTTCCACGTGATCGGGAGTTAGTTCTGCTGTTTGTTCAGCAAGCACTTGTGTGTTTGTTTGTTCTACAGCTTGGTCATTTTGTTGTTCGAGAACCACTGCGTTGTCTTTTGCGTCTTGAATCATCTTTGATAAAACCTCCTCTGTCAACTCTATAGGGGTTGACGCACCTGCTATGAGACCGATACTTTCATATTTGGATACATCGGGCAATTCTTCAACGCTCTCGATCCAAATAGTGTTGGCATTATTCGCCTTTGCAATGGAAAACAGTTTTGC
>JAGCMZ010000148.1 GCA_017646225.1 Paludibacteraceae bacterium
AGCACCCGAAGTACTTTAATTCGAAAAAACAATTCAGAGATGACAAAGTTACACATCAAAAAAGGTGATACCGTCTATGTAAACGCAGGCGATGACAAAGGTAAAATCGCTCGCGTTTTGGAAGTGCAAGTTGAAAAACAACGCGCTATCGTAGAAGGTGTTAATATGGTATCAAAACATACCAAACCTAATGCAAAAAGTCCACAAGGTGGCATTGTGAAAAAAGAAGCTCCCATTCACATCTCTAACCTAAACGTAGTAGACAAAAACAACAAACCTACTCGTATCGGTCGTAAAAAAGTGGATGGCAAATCAGTGCGTTACGCTAAAACAACAGGGGAGGAAATTAAATAATGAATACCGCTAGTTTAAAGAAAGATTACGTAGAACGCATTGCTCCCGCTTTGATGAAACAATTTGGTTACAAATCGAGCATGCAAGTGCCCGTTTTGGAAAAAATTGTTTTGAACCAAGGTTTAGGTGCAGCAGTTGCAGACAAAAAAATCATCGAAATTGCTATCAACGAAATGACCGCAATTTCTGGCCAAAAAGCTGTAGCAACTTATTCGAAAAAAGACATTTCGAACTTCAAGTTGCGTAAAAAAATGCCTATTGGTGTATGTGTTACCCTTCGTCGCGATCAAATGTACGAATTCCTAGAAAAATTGGTACGCGTTGCATTGCCTCGTATCCGCGACTTTAAAGGTATCAACAGCAAAATGGATGGCCGTGGAAATTATACCTTTGGTATCCAAGAACAAATTATTTTCCCAGAAATCAACATCGACGCTGTTTCTAAAATCATGGGTATGAACATTACCTTTGTTACTTCGGCTAAAACCGACGAAGAAGCTTATGCTTTGTTGAAAGAATTTGGTTTACCCTTTAAAAAATAAGGAATAGATTATGGCAAAAGAATCAATGAAAGCCCGCGAGGTGAAAAGAGCAAAATTAGTTGCCAAATTTGCTGCTAAAAGAGAACAACTTAAAGCAGAAGGCAATTATGAAGCTTTGCAAGCTCTTCCTAAAAATGCCTCTCCGGTTAGATTACACAACCGTTGCAAAATCACTGGTCGTCCTAAAGGTTATATGCGTGTATTTGGATTGTCTCGTATCCAATTCCGCGAAATGGCTTCTAAAGGCTTGATCCCAGGTGTTAAAAAAGCAAGCTGGTAATCAAAAAATAAACAAAAGAAAGTATAACTAAATATTGTCAGGGCAGTCCTGATTAATTTAATTTTTAACTTATGACAGATCCAATAGCAGATTATTTGACGCGTTTGCGCAATGCAATCAAAGCTGGCCACAAAGTAGTGGAGGTTCCTGCGTCAAATTTGAAAAAAGAACTTACCAAGATCTTGTTTGAACAAGGATATATCTTGAACTACAAGTTCGAAGAAGATGGTCCTCAAGGTACCATCAAAGTGGCTTTGAAATATGACAAAGCCGGTAAAGTAAACGCTATTAAAAAATTACAGCGTGTATCTACTCCAGGTTTGCGTAAATATGCAAGCCATAAAGATCTCCCACGTGTATTGAACGGTTTGGGAATCGCCATCATTTCTACCTCTAAAGGTGTAATGACCGACAAAGAAGCTCGCGAATTGAACGTGGGTGGTGAAGTATTGTGTTATGTTTATTAATTGAGGAGGATAGAAAGATGTCTAGAATTGGAAAATTACCTATCAGCATACCTGCCGGTGTAACAGTTACTGTTTCTGGCAATGAAGTGGCCGTTAAAGGTCCTAAAGGTGAGTTGAAACAAACTATCAATCCTATTATTTCTGTAGAAGTAAACGGTAACGAAATTGTTTGTACTCGCCCAAATGACGAAAAACAAACCAAAGCTATGCACGGTTTGTACCGCGTTTTGATTAACAACATGGTAGTAGGTGTATCACAAGGCTACAAACAAACTCTTGAATTGGTTGGTGTAGGTTATCGTGTATCTAACCAAGGTCAAGTAATTGAGTTTGCTTTGGGTTATACCCACAACATTTTCTTGAAACTTCCCAACGAAGTTAAAGTTGAAACTAAGAGCGAAAGAAACCAAAACCCTCTTGTTATCTTAGAAAGCTGTGACAAACAATTGTTGGGTCAAGTTTGTGCAAAAATTCGTTCGTTCCGCAAACCTGAACCTTACAAAGGAAAAGGTATTAAGTTCGTAGGCGAACAAATTCGTAGAAAAGCTGGTAAATCAGCAGGTGCCAAATAATTAAAAACGCAACGTCATGACAGATAAAATAGCAAGAAGATTAAAAATTAAAGCTGGTGTCCGTGGTAAAATTTCGGGCACCGCTGAAAGACCTCGTATGTCAGTGTTCAGAAGCAATAGCCAAATCTATGTGCAATTGATTGACGACACTGCTGCTAATGGTTCAGGTAAAACTTTGTTGGCTGAATCTTCGGTTGGTATCAAAGAAAAAATGACCAAAACCGAAAAATCGGCTAAAGTTGGCGAAATGATTGCTAAAAAAGCAATCGCAGCTGGTATCGAAACCGTAGTATTTGACCGTAACGGTTTCTTGTATCATGGTCGAGTTAAAGAAGTGGCAGAAGCCGCTCGTAAAGCAGGACTTAAATTTTAAGTATTATGGCAGATAAAAATAACAAAGTAAGATTAACGAACGAAAGTGAGTTAAAAGATAGATTAGTAGCCATTAATCGTGTTACTAAGGTTACCAAAGGTGGCCGTACCTTTACCTTTGCTGCTATCGTTGTTGTAGGTAACGAAGACGGTATCGTAGGTTGGGGTCTTGGTAAAGCCGGTGAAGTAACAGCTGCCATCGCTAAAGCCGTTGAGTCAGCTAAGAAAAACTTGATCAAAGTTCCAGTATTGAAAGGAACCATTCCTCACGAACAAACTGCACGTTTCAGCGGTTCTGAAGTATTCATCAAACCTGCAACCACTGGTACTGGTGTTAAAGCGGGTGGTGCTATGCGTGCTGTATTGGAAAGTGTTGGTATTACCGACGTATTGGCTAAGTCTAAAGGTTCTTCGAACCCTCACAACTTGGTAAAAGCCACTATTTTGGCTCTATCTGAATTAAGAGACGCTTATACCGTTGCTCAACAACGTGGTGTTTCTATGGAAAAAGTGTTCACCGGTAAATAATTAATACGATGGCAACAATTAAAGTTAAACAAGTAAAGAGTCGCATTGGCGCTCCTATCGACCAAAAAAGAACGTTGGATGCCCTAGGTTTAAGAAAATTGAACTCGGTGGTAGAAAAAGAAGATACCCCACAAATTTTGGGTATGATCAACAAAGTTAAACACTTGGTTGTAGTTGTGAAATAATTCTTTTTACATTTAAACAAAAAGAGACATGGATTTAAGTAATTTGAAACCTGCAGAAGGTTCTGTAAAAATACGTAAAAGAGTAGGTCGTGGTTCTGGTTCTGGTTTGGGCGGTACCTCTACTCGTGGTCATAAAGGTGCTAAATCTCGCTCTGGTTATTCGAGAAAGATTGGTTTTGAAGGTGGTCAAATGCCTATGCAACGTCGTTTGCCTAAATTTGGCTTCAAAAACATCAACCGTGTAGAGTATAAAGCCATTAACTTGTCTGTATTGCAAGAGTTAGCTACTGCTAAAAATCTAGAAAAAGTTTCTGTTTCTGATTTGGTAGAAGCTGGTTATATCTCTTCAAAACAATTGGTTAAAATTTTGGCCAAAGGTGAGTTAACTGCGAAACTAGAAGTAAGCGCACACGCTTTCTCTAAAGCAGCCATCGAAGCCATCGAAAAAGCCGGTGGTAGTGTGGTAACATTATAATTCGTTACTATGAAAAAATTCATTGAAACAATACAAAACATCTTTAAGATTGAAGAATTGCGAGGCCGCTTGCTTACTACATTCTTTTTTGTAGTAATCTATCGTTTGGGTTCGTATATTGTTCTACCTGGTGTAGATGTAGCCCGTTTGAACGAAATGGGCTCGTCTGCAGACAGTGGCTTGATGATGTTGTTGGATATGTTCTCGGGTGGTGCATTCTCGAATGCATCTATCTTTGCGTTAGGTATCATGCCATACATTACGGCATCGATTGTTGTGCAATTGTTGGGTATGGCTATCCCATACTTCCAAAAATTGCAACGCGAAGGCGAGAGCGGCCGTCGTAAAATGGACCAAATAACCCGTTATTTGACGGTGTTGTTGTTGATGTTCCAAGGTCCAGCCTATTTGTTATCGTTAAAATATCAAGTAGCTGACGCGCTTCCACAAGGCAACTTCTTCATGATCACTTCTACCTTAATCTTGGCTGCAGGCAGTATGTTTGTGCTTTGGTTAGGTGAACGCATTACCGATAAAGGTATTGGAAACGGTGTGTCATTTATCATCATGGTGGGTATTATTGCTCGCTTCCCTCGTTCGTTGATGGGCGAATTTATGTCGCGTTTGAACGAATCTGCAGGTGGTTTGGTGATGTTCTTGGCAGAAATCGTATTCTTGCTATTGGTAATTGCTGCTAGCATTTTGTTGGTACAAGGTGTTCGTAAAGTTCCAGTGCAATATGCAAAACGCATTGTTGGTAATCAACAATATGGTGGTGTTCGTCAATACATCCCATTAAAAGTGAATGCTGCAGGTGTAATGCCTATCATTTTTGCACAAGCATTGATGTTAATTCCAACTTCTTTGTCAGGTTTTTTTGCATCTGACGGAAATGTTAGTAACTTTGCACTCGCATTTATGAATATTAATGGTTTTTGGTATAACTTTGTATTCTTCATTTTGATTATTGCGTTTACGTATTTCTATACAGCAGTAACCATGAACCCCACTCAAATGGCGGAACACATGAAGATGAACAATGGTTTTATACCTGGTGTTAAACCTGGTAAAAAAACAGCTGAATACCTAGATACCATCATGTCGCGTATTACATTACCTGGATCTATTTTCTTGGGTATTGTAGCGATTATGCCTGCGTTTGCAGGAGTGTTTGGTGTAAGCCAATCGTTCGCTCAATTCTTTGGCGGAACTTCATTGTTGATTATGGTAGGTGTAGTTCTTGACACCTTGCAACAAGTTGAAAGCCATTTGTTGAATCGTCACTATGACGGTTTGATGAGCAGTG
>JAGCMZ010000149.1 GCA_017646225.1 Paludibacteraceae bacterium
AGTTCTAACAAGTTATCTGAATTAGGGAAAGTAGATTGTACCAAGTAAACTTCGCAACCACGAATCGATTCTTCGTACGATACTACAAATTCGCCGTCTGCAAAATATTGAATGTTCATATTACCCAATGGGCAACCCAATTTTTCGCAAACTTTTTCGGCCATGTATCTCGATTTGGTACCCGAAAATACTTTAAATGGAGCTGGAGTGTTCATATTGTATAGCTGATTTTTTAATTAGTAAGCAAATAAAGGATAATCTTTCATAATGTCGTTTACGCGAGCACGAACGTTAGCAATTACTTATTCGTTTACTGCGTTCGATAATACTTCTTCAATCATTTCGGCAATTACCACCATCAAGTCTTCTTTAGCACCACGAGTAGTAATAGCAGGTGTACCCAAACGAATACCCGATGTTTGGAATGCAGAACGAGAATCGAATGGAACCATGTTTTTGTTACAAGTAATATCGGCTGCTACCAACGCTTTTTCTGCCACTTTACCCGTCAATTCTGGGTATTTGGTGCGCAAGTCTACCAACATAGAGTGGTTGTCGGTACCGTCCGATACAATTTTAAAGCCACGTTTCATCAACTCTTCGGCCAATTTAGCAGCATTTTTTTGTACTTGAATTTGGTATTCTTTGTATTCGGGTTGCAAGCATTCGCCAAATGCAACGGCTTTAGCAGCAATAACGTGTTCTAGTGGACCACCTTGGATGCCAGGGAATACGGCAGAATCCAAGCAAGCCGACATCATTTTTACTTCGCCTTTAGGAGTTTTTACGCCTTTAGGGTTAGGGAAGTCTTGACCCATCATGATAACGCCACCACGAGGTCCACGCAAGGTTTTGTGGGTGGTAGAGGTTACGATGTGAGCATATTTAAGTGGGTTATCTAACAAACCTGCAGCAATCAAACCTGCTGGGTGAGCCATGTCTACTAACAAAATAGCACCTACTTTGTCGGCAATTTCGCGCATGCGTTTGTAATCCCATTCGCGAGAGTAAGCAGAGCCACCACCAATAATCATTTTTGGTTTTTCGCGCAAGGCAACTTCTTCCATTTGATCATAATCAACACGACCAGTAGCTTCGTTTAGGTTGTATTCGCATGGTGTATAGATAATACCCGATGAGTTTACCAACGAACCGTGCGAAAGGTGACCACCATGAGCCAAGTTTAGACCCATAAATTTGTCGCCAGGATTCAAAACTGCCAAAAATACAGCAGCATTGGCTTGTGCACCCGAGTGGGGTTGTACGTTTGCCCAGCAAGCGCCAAAAATTTCTTTTAGACGGTCGATAGCCAATTGTTCGCTTTCGTCTACTACTTCGCAACCACCATAATAGCGTTTGCCAGGATAGCCTTCGGCATACTTATTGGTTAAGCAAGAACCCATAGCTTCCATTACTTGGTCGCTAACAAAGTTTTCTGAATCAATCAACTCAATACCTTTTAATTGACGTTGACGTTCTCTGTCAATGATGTCAAAAATGACGTTGTCTCTTTTCATAAATTGTGGATATTTATAAAGTTTCTAATAATCTGTCTAGTTGTATTTCGTCTTGTACCAATACTTGGCGTGATTTACTGCCATCTGCACCGCCTACAATGCCTGCAGCTTCTAATTGGTCCATAATACGACCTGCGCGGTTAAAACCAATAGAGAATTTGCGTTGAATCATAGAGGTAGACCCCGACTGACTAAGCACTACCATACGGGCCACTTCTTCAAACATAGGGTCGCGTTTGGTCATGTCAATACCTTTCATATCGGTATCGCCTGTGCTCATTTCTACCTCGGGTAGGGCAAAGGGTTGTGGATAACCTTGTTGTTCGCCAATGTACGAACAAATTTGTTCAATCTCTGGGGTATCGATAAAGGCGCATTGTACACGCACCAAATCGCTGCCTTGTAGGAACAACAAGTCGCCTCTACCAATTAGTTGGTTAGCACCAGGTGCGTCTAAAATGGTACGTGAGTCAATTTGCGATGCCACACGGAAAGCCATACGTCCAGGGAAGTTGGCTTTGATGTTACCGGTAATGATATTGGCTGCAGGACGTTG
>JAGCMZ010000150.1 GCA_017646225.1 Paludibacteraceae bacterium
CAATCTGACGACATTTGGTGGAGGTCAATCAATCCCGACCGGAAACCAAGTCGGAAGATGAATCGCCGAAACAAAAAGGCAGTGGTTCGGGCCCTTCGACAGGCTCAGGGACCGAAAGGGAGCGACAAGCAACTTTCGACTTTTGACTATTGACTTGCGACCTGCGACCCGAGGGCGTAGCCCGAGTATTGTTAATAACTTTGTGGAGATTTGTGTCTAAAAAAGTTGCAAAGTGTCGCAAAAGGTAGTAATTTTACCATCGATAAGAATAGTAATTATGACACCCTCTTTAATTGGAAATAGCGACGCAAAAGTAGATGCCAAAGGACGTGCATTTCTACCCGCCTCTTTTCGCCGTCTTTTAGGCGACGAGAAGGTGTTCTACCTACGAAAAGGGTTGTTTGAGAACTACCTTGTCTTGTACCCCGAAACTGCATGGGAAAGCACCATTAGCGAACTTCGTCAGCAGCTCAACCCCTGGGTAAGAGAAGAAGATATGATTTTCCGTCAGTTTGTAGCCGAAGCAGACCGCATCGAACTAGAAGAAAACGGTCGCATGCTTATTCCAAAGCGTTATTTAACCGCAACAGGCATCGCATCCAACATTCGATTTATTGGACGCGATACGGTTATTGAGATTTGGCCTGTCGGTCAGGTAGAAAATACCTTTATCGATGCCAATTTATTTGCTTCCAAGATGGAGCAACTCATGAAAAACGCCAGAAACAACACCGAAAAATAACAGCGAATACATTACAAAAAAAATATTACGTTCATTTATTCGCAGTTTTACAATCAAATAAAGCAAAGACAAAATGAACAACTACCACACACCCGTATTACTTCAAGAAAGCATAGAAGGCTTGTCTATAATGCCCAACGGCACCTACGTAGATGTAACCTTTGGCGGTGGTGGTCATTCGCGCGAAATTCTTCGACACTTAGCAGACGGCGGACGCTTGTTTAGCTTTGATCAAGACAAAGACGCTCAGCAAAACATTCCAAACGACGAACATTTTCAGTTCGTTTGGTCCAATTTTAGGTACATTACCAACTTTATGCGCTACTACGGAGTGGATGGCGTGGATGGTATATTGGCCGATTTAGGCGTATCGTCGCATCACTTTGACGAAGCAGAACGTGGTTTTTCGTTCCGCTTTGATGGCAAATTAGACATGCGTATGAATCAATCTGCCTCGCTTACCGCCGAAAAGGTTATCAACACCTACTCCGAAGAAGCTTTGGCCGATGTATTCTACTATTACGGCGAGATATCGCAAGCCAGAAAAATTGCCAGAGCATTGGTAAAAGAACGCAGCAATGCTCCCATAACGGGAATCTTTCAGCTGGTAAATATCTTGCAACCCTACTTGGGAAGAGACAGCAAAAAACAATTAGCTCCGCTATTCCAAGCCTTGCGCATTGAGGTAAACCAAGAAATGGACGCCCTAAAAGAAATGCTGCAAGGTGCGCTGGCCGTATTAAAGCCAGGTGGCAGACTAGCCGTTATCACCTATCACTCGCTAGAAGATAGATTGGTGAAAAACTTTTTAAAGACAGGCAACTTTGAAGGCAAACAAGACAAAGATTTCTTTGGCAAAGTAAATACGCCTTTTAAGTTGATTAATAGACAAGTAATCATACCTAGCAACGAAGAAATCAACACCAACCCTCGTTCTAGAAGCGCAAAATTACGCATCGCAGAAAAATTATAAGATGTCAGAAAACAAAGGCAACAAACTAGGCACATTCCTAAAAGAAATCTTAACAGGAGATATCTTTAGCAAGGACTTTTTTGCTCGACAAATTGGCGTGCTTGTTTTGGCCATCATATTGGCGTTTGTTTACATGAACAACCGCATGATTTGCGAACAAAGCTATAAAGAAATTTACAAGCTCCGCAAAGAGCTTACCAACGAAAAATACATATCGGTTTTTAACGAATCAAAGCTATTGCAAGTAAGCCGCATCGGCACCATTAAAGAACTGGTAAACAAACACCAACTCAACTTAGTAGAAGAAAATATGCCCGCTTATCGGGTGCAAATAAAATCGGAAGAAAATAGCAAACAATGAAATGGCTTCCTTACTTATGGGTATTCTTCTATGTAGCCTTGGTCATCATCGTATTCATCCTGGCTACATTTAAAAAGAGCAAGACTCTTCCTGTTGGAGAGAGCACCCCTTTTGTACGCCGTTTTTTTGTACTATACGCACTCATTACCCTTGGTTTTGCCGCCATTATCTACAAAATTGTAGACATTCAATATTTTCAAGGCGAAGAATTGCGCAAAATATCAAAACGCCACTTTCCACAAGCCGACACCATTGCTGCCAAACGTGGCAATATTCTTTCGGACGATGGCCGCTTGTTATCCAGTTCAATTCCCTACTATTTCCTGAATTTCGATACCCGTGTAGAAGCACTGCGTGTTATCAACAAAAAAACAGGGAAAACCTATTTCGATGAACACGTAGGCGAATTGGCAGAGGCCTTGACCAAAAAGTTTGGCGGAAATGCCAAACAACGCGAAAAAGAACTACGCCAAGCCTACCGAGCTGGCAAATCGGAGTTCAGATTGCACAACAAACCCGTCTCCTACCTCGATTATATGGAGTTAAAAGAGTTCCCTATTCTGAACAGAGGGGCTGTACAAGGCGGTTTTACGGTAAAAGAGCGCATCCGCAGAGAACACCCAGACGGTTCGTTGGCATCTCGTACCATTGGCGGTGTTTACGGCATTGAGGGCAGGGGCAAAAATGGTCTTGAATTAGCATACGACAGCCTTTTAAGGGGCAAAGACGGTTTGGGCATCAAACGCCGCAAGGCAGGCAAAAACGTGCTGATTGTAACCCAAGAGCCCGAAGATGGCATGGACGTAATGAGTACCATCAACATCGACCTACAAGAAGTAGCCGAACAAGCACTGCGCGACCAACTTACCTGGAGCGAAAGCGAACAGGGTTGTGTTATTTTAATGGAAACAGCTACTGGTAAAATCAAAGCCATTTCCAACTTGCAATGGAACGCCAGAATGGGCGAATACATAGAATCCAAAAACTTTGCCATGGCCAACCAAGTAGAACCAGGATCTACTTTTAAAACCATATCCTTTTTGGTTGCCATGGAAGACGGTTACATTGATTCTACCACCACGGTTAACACATTGGATGGCAAAATGATGTTTGCCGATAGATGGATGCGCGACCACAACGGAAAAGGATTTGGAATTGCCTCTGTACCAACGGTTATGCACCAATCATCGAACGTAGGCGTATCGGCTTTGATTGTAGAACATTACGGCAAAAATCCACAAAAATTTGTCGATGGTGTACATCGCCTAGGTATTACACAAAACATTCAAATGGAAATTCCTGGACACGGCAATGTTGTATTAAAAACACCCGGAAAAAGAAATTGGTACGGTACAACGCTTCCATGGATGTCCATTGGTTACGAAACACAAGTACCACCCATCTATACACTGATGTTGTACAATGCCATTGCAAACAATGGTGTAATGGTAAAACCCATGTTTACCGAAAAAATTCTAAAAGACGGCAAAGTGTACAAAACAACCCAAGTAGAAGTAATCAACCCCAAAATTGCATCGGATAGAACATTGGGACAAATGAGGGGCATCTTAGAAGGCGTTGTCAAATACGGTACTGCCAAAAACATGCAATCCAAATTGTTTACCTCGGCAGGCAAAACGGGTACCGCACAAATTTTTGAGCAAGGAAGCAAGAAAAACAAAGAAGGCAAAACCCGTCACCAAGTAACCTTTTGTGGGTATTTCCCTGCCGACAACCCTATGTATTCTTGCATTGTTTATGCGCGCGACTACAAAAGAGGGGGAACGGGAACCATTTGTGGCGAAGTTTACAAAAAAGTAGCCGAAAAGGCATACATCCTGAAAATGCAACGACAAGACAGCATCTCTAGCAATACTTGGCAACTAGACGATGCCAGCAAATACAACCCCAACGTAAGCGAGTTGGATTTACAAATGAACGGTATTGTACCCAACTTAAAAGAACACACTTTAGAAAGTGCATTATATATACTTGAGAATCAAGGTGTAGAAGTTGATATAAAGGGTTCTGGCGCTATCAAAGAGCAATCGGTTTTACCCGGAACTCCCATTGAAAATGTTTCATCCATTACCATTACGTGCGAACAATGAAAGACCTACAAGAACTACTCGACTATGTATCGTACAACCAATTAATTGGCCCTCGAAACGCTGCCGTAACTAGCATTACAGCCAATTCGCGATTGGCAGAGGCTGGCAGCCTGTTTGTTGCCGTCAAAGGCACACAAGCAGATGGTCATGCATACATCGACAAGGCCATTGAGCAAGGTGCAAAAGTAATTGTATGCGAAACATTGCCCGTAGAACGAAACCCCGAAGTAACCTACATCGTTACCTCCGACAGCCAGGATGCTTTGGGCAACATTGCCGCTGCTTTTTACAACTATCCTTCCGAAAAAATGATTATGGTAGGTGTAACGGGCACCAACGGCAAAACCACCATTACTACCCTGCTTTACCAATTGTTCCGCCAACTAGGTCACAAGGTAGGTTTGCTATCGACAGTATGCAATTACATTGACGATCAGGCAGTTCCTAGCACACACACCACTCCCGATGCGGTACAACTGCAAGCTTTGCTAGCTCAAATGGCCGATGCAGGTTGCCGCTATGCCTTTATGGAGGTTAGCTCGCATGCCATCGACCAAAAACGCATTGCAGGTATATGTTTTGACGGTGCTATCTTTACCAACATCACACGCGATCACTTGGATTACCACAAAACCTTCCAAGGATACCTTGATGCCAAAAAGAGATTCTTTGACACATTACCACCCCATGCCTTTGCTGTTGTAAACATCGACGACAAAAACGGCAAAATCATGGTACAAAATACCCAAGCCAACGTGTACTCTTACTCGGTGAAGAGTCCTGCCGATTTTAAAGGCAAAATAATGGAAGAAAGTTTAGAGGGCATGTTGCTGCAAATCAACGGCAAAGAGGTAGCCGTAAGATTGGTAGGCGACTTTAATGCGCTCAACCTATTGGCCGTATACGGTGCTACTTTCTTGCTACATAGCCATGCCGATGAAATTTTGCGTCTGATGAGCACCTTGGCACCCGTTGCAGGACGATTGGATACCATTTATGGCAACAATGGAGTAACTGCCGTAGTCGATTATGCTCATACGCCCGATGCCGTAGCCAACACCTTGGAAACCTTGAAAAAAATCAACAAAAAAGGCCGCATCATTACCGTGATTGGTTGTGGCGGTAACCGCGATAAGGGCAAACGTCCCGAAATGGCAAAAATTGCCTACAAAGGCAGCCAACAATTGGTTATCACTTCTGACAATCCTCGCAACGAAAAACCCGAAGACATCATCAACGACATGATGCAAGGATTGAGCAAAGAAGAACAAAACGAGGTGATTTGCATCGAAAACCGCGAGCAAGCCATTAAAACTGCTTGCAAACTGGCCAAAGCTGGCGACCTTATTTTGGTAGCCGGAAAAGGACACGAAAATTACCAAGAAATAGAAGGAGTTAAACATCCTTTTGACGATAAAAAAATATTAGAAAACCTATTAAAAGACCTATAAACATGTTGTACTATTTGTTTCGCTATTTAGAATCTGCTTTCGATTTTCCTGGTGCTGGTTTGTTTAACTACATCTCGTTTAGAGCGGCTATTACCCTTATTACATCGCTGTTTTTATCGATGATTGTGGGCAAACGCATCATTAAATACTTGCAAAAGAAACAAATTGGCGAAGAAATTCGTGCACTAGGACTAGCGGGTCAAGACAGCAAAAAAGGAACACCTACCATGGGTGGTATCATCATCTTGGTGGCCATTTTGGTTCCTTGCTTGCTATTTGGCAGATTGGGAAACATCTACCTGCAACTGATGCTCTTTACCACCGTTTGGTTGGGCATGTTGGGCTTCTGCGACGACTACATCAAGGTTTTTAAGAAAAACAAAGAGGGCATTCCTGGCAAAGCGAAACTAGCCGGACAAATTGTATTGGGTTTAATTGTAGGTTGCACCTTGTTCTTCAGTCCTGCATCGGTAGTAGTAGAACAAGTAAACGATGGCAACCGCGAAGTATTGGAACAAATTGATACCAACATAGACGATATAAGTCCATCTGCCAAAGCCATTAAATCTACCCAAACCACCATCCCCTTCTTTTCGGGACATAACCTGGATTACGCAGATATATTTGCTTTTGCAGGCGAACACGCCGAGTTGCTAGCTTGGATCTTCTTTATCCTACTTACCATCTTTATTGTGATGGCCACCTCTAACGGAGCCAACCTGACGGATGGACTAGACGGGCTTGCTGCAGGTACTTCCAGTATCATTGGCGTAGCATTGGCCGTTTTGGCTTACGTGTCGAGCCACGTATTCTTTGCTGATTACCTGGACATTATGTTTATCCCTTACAGCCAAGAACTGGTAGTATATGCCGCCGCCTTTATTGGAGCAACCGTTGGTTTCTTGTGGTACAACACTTTCCCTGCACAAGTATTTATGGGCGACACCGGTAGCCTTGCCTTGGGCGGTATTATTGGTGTTTATGCCATCCTTATCCACAAAGAACTATTGCTACCTATTTTGTGCGGTATCTTCTTGATGGAAAATTTATCGGTTATTTTACAAACCACTTATTTTAAATATACCCGTAAAAAATACGGTGAAGGCAGACGCATTTTCTTAATGGCGCCACTTCACCACCACTTCCAGAAAAAAGGTTTACACGAGGTTAAAATTGTAACCCGTTTCTGGATCATTGGCATTGCCCTAGCAATCTTTACCATTCTAACCTTAAAAATACGATAAGTATGAGCAAGTACATAGTTGTTTTAGGAGGAGGCGAAAGCGGCACAGGAGCTGCAGTTCTAGCCAAAGTAAAAGGATTTGACGTATTCCTTTCGGATGCGGGCACCATCCCCGAAAAATACAAAGCCATGCTAGAGCAATACAACATTGCTTGGGAAGAAAACGGCCATACCCCCGAACGTATTTTGAAGGCAGACGAGGTAATTAAGAGCCCCGGTATCCCCAACAAAGCAACATTGGTACAACAATTAAAAGGATTGGGCACTCCCATCATTTCCGAAATTGAATTTGCGGGTCGCTATAACACGGCTAAAACGGTGTGCATTACCGGTAGTAACGGTAAAACCACCACAACCATGCTTACCTACCAAATGCTAATAGATG
>JAGCMZ010000151.1 GCA_017646225.1 Paludibacteraceae bacterium
ACGCTACTGGCCTTATTCCTGGGATTAGGTCTTTACGCCAACCACGTTCAAATTATTTACTATACCCTATTTGCTGTTATATTCTACGGCATTTCCGAATTAGTTTATGCCATCAAAGAAAAGCAACTAAAACCTGTCTTTATCACCATTGCATGGTTAATTTTAGGGGCTTCGGTAGCTGTTGGTTTAAATGCCACCCGACTCATCACCACAGCCGAATACGTCAAAGCAACCATGCGCGGCGACAGCAATGGACTTACCCTTACAGAGTCAGGACAACAACAAGGGCTTGATTTTGAATACATTACCAATTGGAGTTACGGCATAGACGAAACACTTACCCTTCTCATTCCCAACTACATGGGTGGAGCATCGGTTGGTACATTAGACGAGAACAGTGCTACCGCTCAAAGCATCGAACAGTTAACAGGTATGCGCGGTCCTAAATTGGCAAAAACCATGCAAACCTTTCAACTTCCGCTGTATTGGGGCGACCAACCCTTTACTGCAGGCCCTGTATACGTAGGCGCTATTGTATGTTTCTTGTTCTTACTGGGCATGCAAATTTTGCCTAATCGCGAACGTTGGTGGCTACTGGGTGCTAGCGTACTGGGCATCCTACTATCGTGGGGATATCACTTTGAGCCTTTATCTAGGTTCTTTGTGAATTACGTTCCTATGTACGCACAATTTAGAACCGTGTCTATGACACTCACCATTACTTGCCTATGTATGTGCATTACGGCATTCTTGGCACTCAAAAGTTGGTGCGATAGCGAAAAGCAACCCTCGTTTAAGGCCTTGTACATTGCCGCAGGCGTTACCGGAGGCATTTGTTTGATTCTTGCCTTATTCCCTTCATTAGCAGGCGATTTTATTTCGAAAAACGATGCTAAATTTACTGGTCAATACGCATTTTTGCAAGAAACATTGCCTCAAGACCGTGCCACATTGTTGAGCAACGATGCATGGCGTTCGTTTATCTTTATTGCATTGGCATTTGCGGCACTATGGGCCTACGCCAAACAACACATCAAAGCCAATATCCTTGCTGCCATCCTTATTGTATTGGTAGCGGCCGATATGCTTCCTATCGCTCATCGATACCTAAACGAATCACACTTTGTTAGCAAAAAATCTACAACCGATGGTTTCAAACCATCAACAGCAGATACCTTTATCTTGAACGATAAAGACCCCAACTTCAGGGTTTTAAATCTTACGGTCGATGTATTTAATAGTGCGCAACCCTCGTATTTTTACAAAACCATTGGTGGATATAGTGCTGTAAAATTACGCCGCTACCAAGAGTTAATTGACGTGCATTTAGCAAACGAAATTGCCACTGCTACCAACCAATTGCGCAGCATTCAAACATACGCAGAAGCCGATGCTATTTTTGAGCAAACGCCCGTTATCAATATGCTGAACACCAAGTATTTGGTATTCCATCCCGATACTTATCCTCTTACCAATCAACACGCCATGGGTAATGCCTGGTTGGTTTCCGATATTGATTGGAGCCAAAATGCCGACCAAGAAATTGCAGCTCTTCATCAAGAAGACTTGCGCCAAACAGCTATCATTGATACCTGCTTTAAAAGCTTGTTTAACCAACAAGTTTACCAACCACAAGCAGGAAAAATTCAATTAACCTCTTACCAACCCAACCAATTGGTATACCATTTTAGCAGTACCGAACCGCAAACGGCTGTATTCTCCGAAATCTATTACTATACTGGTTGGAAAGCGTATATCAACGACAAAGAAGTACCCCATTGCCGTGCCAACTATGTATTAAGGGCTATGCCGCTAGAAGCTGGCGAGTATGACATCGTGTTTAAGTTTGAGCCACAGTCGTACCAAATTGGCAAAATTTTGACAATTATTTGCTCTATACTATTGACTTTGGCTTTTGGATATATTATCTTTGCGAAATTCAAAAAAAGCAAGCAATCCGCATGAAAAACAAGCAAAATATAGCGGCAGGACACCTATTTAACTCGCGTCTTACCTCTATTATCAGTATATCGTTGGTATTATTTTTAATTGGGACTACCACCTTGATGGTGTTACTAACCAACGAGTTATCTGTATATGTTCGTGAAAATTTGACTTTATCGATTGTACTAAAAGACAACGTCAAATTGGCCGACATACAAAAACTACAAAAAAACCTGGATGCTTGTCCTTATACCAATACCACTCAGTATATCGACAAAGAAACAGCTGCCAAAGAATTGGCAGAAGAACTAGGACAAGATCCTACCGAATTTTTGGGATACAATCCCTTGCTGGGATCGCTCGAAATGACCCTTAAATCCGACTATGCCAACAACGACAGCATAGCCATTATTGAGCAATCGCTACAACGCATGCCCGAGGTAAAAGAAGTCATTTACCAAAAAGACTTGATTGACACCATCAACACCAATGTTCGCCGCATTTCGGTGGTACTATTGGGTTTATCTGCCTTGCTTATTTTAATATCATACGCCCTTATTAGCAACACCGTACGACTTTCAGTCTACGCCAAACGCTTCCTTATCCACACCATGAAACTGGTAGGTGCAACAGGGGCATTTATCCGCAAACCATTCTTAGTACAAGGCATGGTTACAGGGTTGATATCGGCCATCCTAGCCATGGGTATGCTATCAAGCATTTTATTTTTACTTAAATCCGAGATTAGCCAACTGCTATCTATCGAAAGCATGAATGCGCTTTTGGTATCGTTCGTTGTCATGATTATTTCGGGTATCACCATTACCACAATTGCTACCTATTTGTCGGTAACACGCTATCTACGTTTGCGTGTAGACGATATGTATTATATTTAACCTATTATGAGCGAAGAGAATAATCTAAATTTACGCCTAGGCAAAAAGAACCTATGGTGGATTGGTGCAGGGGTAATTGTTATCATCATTGGATTCGCACTAATGATGGGTCCTGTATCAGAAGAAGGTTGTTTTGAACAAGATATTTTTAGCTTTAGACGCATCGTTATAGCTCCTGTTATTGTGTTCTTTGGATACCTTTCCGTTATTGTATCACTATTTTATCACCCTAAAAACAACGCTAAAAAATGACTTGGTGGGAATCAATCATCCTTGGCACATTGCAAGGTCTTACCGAATTTTTACCCGTTAGTAGTAGCGGGCACCTCGAAATTGGCCAAACATTGTTTGGGTCAACAGGCGAGGATAATTTGCTTTTTGCTGTAGTAGTTCATGCGGCTACCGTACTCAGCACCATTACCATCCTTTGGGCAGAAATTTGGGCGCTTATGAAAGGATGCTTTACCAAAACCTGGAATCCAGAGAAAGAATACATTGCCAAAATAGCCGTATCCATGATTCCTATTTTTGTAGTAGGCATTTTCTTTAAAGACCAAGTAGAAAGTTTCTTTGGTCAAGGATTGCTATTGGTAGGTTGCTGCTTGGTTATCACCTCATTACTACTTGCTTTTGCCTACTTCGCCAAACCTCGTGTACGCGAAAAAATCTCGTACCGCGATGCCTTTATCACTGGCTTGGCGCAAGCATGTGCTGTTCTACCCGGTTTATCGCGTTCGGGAAGCACCATCGCTACCGGTTTGCTATTGGGCAATAAAAAAGAATCCATTGCACAATTTTCGTTCCTAATGGTATTGGCGCCTATTTTGGGCGATGCCTTGTTGGAACTAATACACATTTTACAAGGCGAGGTCGCAGTTAACATTCCTATCTTATCGTTGGTATTAGGATTTTTAGCTGCTTATGTATCAGGATGTTTGGCATGCAAATTTATGATTCGCATTGTACAAAGAGGCAAACTTATCTACTTTGCAGCCTATTGTTTAATCGCAGGTGGTTTAGCCATCCTATTAAGCTAAAAAACATTGGATTACATCGCAGGCGAAATACTCTATTTTAACAAACCCCTTACGTGGACATCATTTAACTTGGTAAACCGCGTACGTGGGGTTTTGTCACGTCATTTAGGCGTAAAGAAACTAAAAGTGGGACATGCAGGAACGCTAGACCCTTTGGCTACAGGTGTGATGATTTTATGCACGGGGAAAGCAACCAAACTCATTGAATCGTTTCAATACCAAACCAAAGAGTACATAGCTACCTTGCAATTGGGTGCCACCACTCCTTCTTTCGATTTAGAAAAGGAAATAGATGCCACCTACCCTACAGAACACATCACAGAAGAACTGGTACGCAATACCTTGCAACAATTTGTAGGTACCATCGAACAAATTCCGCCCACCTTTTCGGCAGTAAAAATTGATGGCAAACGTGCCTACGAATATGCACGCGAGGGAAAAGACGTAGAAATTAAGGCAAAAACACTGGTAATAGACGAGATAGAATTACTGGACTGTCAATTGCCTAGCATTACCATCCGCGTGGTATGCAGCAAAGGGACATACATACGCGCCTTGGCCAGAGACATTGGCGTTGCCTTGCAAAGCGGTGCACACCTAACCGCCCTTCAACGCACCCGCATTGGCGATATCGATTTAAGTCAATGCCTTGAATACGACGACTTTGTCAATCAATTAGCCAACCAAAAAGAAAACATAGACTAACAATATTATGAAATTATCACAATTTAAATTCAAATTACCCGAAGAACAAATTGCACAATACCCTAGCGCCTTTCGCGACGAATGCCGCTTGTTGGTGTTAAACAAAAAAACAGGCGAAATTGAGCACAAAGTATTCAAAGATATTTTGCAATACTTTGACGAGAACGATTTGTTTGTTTTTAACGATACCAAGGTATTCCCCGCACGTTTGTATGGAAACAAAGAAAAAACGGGTGCGCGCATCGAAGTTTTCTTGCTTCGCGAACTAAACGAAGAATTGCGTTTATGGGATGTATTGGTGGATCCTGCTCGTAAAATCCGTATTGGTAACAAATTGTACTTTGGCGAAGACGACTCGTTGGTAGCAGAAGTAATCGACAATACCACCTCTCGCGGAAGAACCCTTCGTTTCTTGTTCGATGGCGACCACGACACCTTTAAACAAGTGTTGTACAGCATGGGCGAAACCCCACTTCCACGAAGCGTCGTACGTCCTGCTACAGCCGAAATTATCGAAAATTATAAAAAAACATTCTTTAAAAATAGAGTAACTGGAGAAGTAGAAAATGTAGACGATTCGGTAGTGCTTGAACACATGAAAAACCTAGATGCCGAACGCTACCAAACCATTTTTGCCAAAAACGAAGGTGCTGTAGTAGCTCCTACCTCAGCTCTTCACTTTAGTCGTGAGCTTATGAAGCGCATGGAAATTAAAGACATCAAGTCTACCTACCTAACGCTACATGCTAGTTTAGGCAACTTCCGCGACATTGACGTAGAAGACCTTACCAAACACAAAATGGATTCGGAACAATTAATTATTCCCGAAGAAACTTGCGAAATCATCAACAAAGCGCAAGACCAAAAGAAACGCATTTGTGCAGTAGGTACTACCGTTATGCGTGCCTTGGAAACTGCCGTTTGCACCGAAGGACACGTAAAAGCATTTGATGGATGGACCAATAAATTTATTTTCCCTCCTTACGATTTTACCGTTGCTTCGTCTATGGTGGCTAACTTCTATTTCCCTTATTCGCAACTACTTATGATGGTAGCAGCGTTTGGTGGATACGATCATGTAATGAATGCCTACAACGAGGCCTTAAAAGAAGGCTATCAATTTGGCACTTACGGCGATGCCATGCTAATCATTTAATCATCGTATTATAGAGAAGTTAATTTTTGAGTATTACGATATTTTATTTATATTTGCGCCTTGTTTTTAAGCAAAAAGCGCTTTCAACAAACGATTACAATAATTTAATAACCTTATAGAATATGCAAAACAAAGGATTTGTAACATTGTTTGCCGTATTGTTGGGTTTGGTATGTTGTTTCTATCTTTCGTTTAATGTAGTTACCTCTATCTACAACAACAAAGCAGAAGAATATGCCAACGGAGACAAAATGGCAGAGTTCCATTATTTGGACTCCATGGCTACCGAAGAAGTTTGGTTGGGTTACACCCTAAAAGAATGCCGTGAGAACGAATTAAATTTAGGCCTTGACTTGAAAGGCGGTATGAACGTTATCTTGGAAGTATCCGTTCCTGATATTGTTCGCACACTTTCTGGCAACAGCAAAGACGAAACCTTCAACAAAGCCATTGACTTGGCCATTGCTCGTCAAAGCGAAAGCCAAAAAGATTTCATCGTTTTGTTCCAAGAAGCTTACGAAGAATTGGATGCCAACGCACGCTTGGCTGCTATCTTCACCACCTTCGACCTTAAAGACAGAATTAGCCTTAAAAGCACAAACGACGAAGTCATCAGCATTCTAAAAGAAGAAGTTCAAGCTACTGTTGACAACTCGTTCAACGTGCTTCGTACCCGTATCGACCGCTTTGGTGTGGTTCAACCCAACATCCAACGCCTTGAAACCAATGGTCGTATTTTGATTGAGCTTCCTGGTGTAAAAGAACCTGAACGTGTTCGTAAACTATTACAAGGTTCTGCTAGCCTAGAGTTCTGGGAAACTTATAACCTTACCGAAATTTACCCCGCTTTAGAAAAAGCAAACATTGCTGTAAGAGAATATATCGCCAGCACTACTCCACAAACAACCGATTCTATTCAACCTAAACAAGAAGCAACTGCTGTTGATTCTTTGAGTGCTGCTATTGCAGAGAATGCTTCTGCTCAAGCAGACAGCATTGCTCAAATGGAACAATTTGCGAAAGAGAACCCCTTGTTCAGCAAATTGTTAATCAACAACTACCAAGGTCAATTAGGCTACGGTCCTGCTGTAGGTGTAGTTAGCACCCGCGACACAGCTACTGTTATGAGCTACCTAAACCTTCGTCAAGTGAAAGAGGTTCTTCCTCGCGATTTAGCTTTCCGCTGGACAGTTAAACCTATGGACGAAAAAGGTTTATACTATCAACTTATCGCTATCAAAATCACCAACCGCGATGGCAAAGCTCCATTGGCTGGCAACGTGATTGTAGACGCACGCGAAAACTTGAGCCAAATCAGTGCCAACTATACCGTAAGCATGTCTATGAATCCAGAAGGAGCTAAAACATGGGCACGCTTAACCAAAGAAAACATTGGTCGTAGCATTGCCATTGTTTTGGACGACATGGTTTACTCTTATCCTAATGTAAACACCGAAATTACTGGTGGACAATCTGAAATCTCGGGCAACTTTACCGCACAAGAAGCAAAAGACTTGGCTAACGTGCTAAAATCGGGTAAAATGCCTGCACCTTCTCGTATTATCCAAGAAGACATCGTAGGTCCTTCGTTGGGTCAAGAAGCCATCAACAAAGGTTTATGGTCGTTTGCCATTGCCTTCTTCTGCATCATGCTTTATATGATTTTCTTCTACGGCCTACTACCTGGTTTAATTGTAGACGGTGCCTTATTATTGAACGTATTCTTCTTGGTAGGCATTTTGGCTTCGTTCAAATCAGTTCTTACCTTGCCTGGTATTGCTGGTATTGTACTTACCATGGGTATGGCTGTCGATGCTAACGTGCTTATCTACGAACGTGTTAAAGAAGAATTGCGTGCGGGCAAATCGCACAAAGCAGCTATCGCCGATGGTTATAAAAACGCCATGTCTGCTATTGTAGACTCCAACTTAACTACCGTACTTACTGGTATTATCTTGTTCTACTTTGGTACAGGTCCTATTAAAGGCTTTGCTACCACACTTATTATTGGTA
>JAGCMZ010000152.1 GCA_017646225.1 Paludibacteraceae bacterium
GGAACATATACAAAGGTCCCATCCATTCCGAGTCACATTTGGCCAAGTAGTCGTTGACGGTTACCACGTGAACGCCTTTACCTGCCAAAGCATTCAAGAATACAGGCAAGGTAGCCACCAAAGTTTTACCTTCACCAGTTGCCATTTCGGCAATTTTACCTTTGTGCAATGCTACACCACCAATCAATTGGACATCGTAGTGTACCATATCCCATTTCATGGCATTACCGCCCGCAGTCCATTCGGTTTGGAAGATAGCATTATCACCTTCGATGCTCACAAAATCAAATTTAACCGCCAATTGACGGTCAAAATCGGTAGCTTTTACCGCAATTTGATCGTTTTGAGAGAAACGGCGAGCTGTATCTTTGATAATGGCAAATACTTCGGGCAAATATTCGTCTAACGCTTTTTCGGTAAGATCTAGAATTTCGTTTTCTAGTTTATCTACCTCAGCATATAGTTTTTCGCGTTCGGTAAGTTCGGTTTGCTCAATTTGTTCTTTCAACGCAGCGATGCGCTCTGTTTGTTCATTGCCACGCGACTGAATATCGGCTCTAATGGCTTGCAATCTATCGCGCAATTCGTTATCCGACAACGATTGTATGCTAGGTGAAAGGGTTTTAACCTTGTCTACATACGGCATAATTTCTTTCAAATCGCGTTGCGATTTGGTTCCAAATAGTTTGGCTAAAAAATCAGAAAAGCCCATAATTTTATCTTGTTTTGTTAATTTTCTATTTAATAAGGTGCAAATGTAGTAAAATAAAGGAGAATTGAGAAGGGAGAAAGGAGAATTTTATAGTTTTTTGACGTTAGACAATTCATTTTATAACGAAAGGAGAAAGTTGCGATTAAGCGAGAGCAGAAGCAAACTTGTTTGATTATGCCGAGCATGAGCAACTTCATGAAGGCGAAGCCTTAATAAAGGAGAAAATTATATTTTTTTGACTATAACAAACGACAAGTTACGAGTGACAAGCGACGAATGACGAGCAACTAACTAATCAAACTCCAGTTGACAGCATCGGTAGCGCGGTATTTGAGTTGTGACAAAAGTATTGCATTTTCTGGCGATGCCAACATGGGATCGGCCTGCAAAATTTCTTGCACATCTACACGGGCTTGTTGTAGCACTACTCCATCGTTCGACAAATTGGCAATACGCAAGGTAAATGGCAAACCGCTTTGCATGGTTCCGTCTAAATCGCCAGGGCCACGTAGCTTCATATCGGCCTCGGCAATGCGAAAACCGTCGTTGGTTTCGGTCATGATTTCAAGGCGTTTGCGGGTGTCGGACGATAATTCGTATTTGGTCATCAACACGCAGTACGACTGATCGGCTCCACGACCTACCCTGCCTCGCAATTGATGCAATTGCGCCAAACCAACACGTTCGGCATTTTCAATAATCATAACCGATGCATTGGGCACATTAACCCCTACTTCAATAACGGTGGTTGCTACCAAAATGCGGGTCTCGCCCGACAAAAAGCGTTGCATTTCGGCATCTTTCTCTGCGGGTTTCATTTTTCCGTGTACCATACCCACTTCTACCTCCGAAAAAATCTTTTGCATGGACTCAAAACCCGCTTCCAGATCTTTTAAATCGGATTTTTCGGATTCTTTAATCAGAGGATACACCACGTAAATTTGACGTCCTTGTTGCAGTTGTTCATGCACAAAACGATGCAAATTGGCGCGTTTATTTTCAAAAAGATGGTAGGTTTGAATGGGTTTTCTACCTGGAGGCAACTCATCTATTACCGAAACGTCCAAATCGCCGTACACGGTCATGGCCAAGGTACGAGGAATGGGAGTAGCTGTCATTACTAGCACATGAGGAGGACGGTGGTTTTTTGCCCACATTTTAGCACGTTGCGCTACGCCAAAACGGTGTTGTTCATCGATGATAGCCAATCCTAAATTGGCAAATTTTACTTCATCTTCTAGTATGGCATGCGTGCCTACTAAAATTTGCAACGATCCATCTTGCAGAGACTGATGCAACGATACACGGTCTTTCTTTTTGGTAGAGCCTGTTAGCAATCGGATGCTTACAGGCATATCTTTTAGCAGTTTAAACAACCCTTCGTAATGTTGTGTGGCCAAAATCTCGGTAGGAGCCAACAAACAGGCCTGAAAGCCATTGCCCACCGCCATGAGCATGGTAAGCAAAGCTACCATGGTTTTGCCACTTCCCACATCGCCTTGCAACAAGCGGTTCATCTGGGTTTCGCGCACTAAATCGGCCCTAATTTCTTTGATCACTTTTTTTTGCGCATTGGTTAACTCAAAAGGCAAAAAATCTCGGTAAAAAGTATGGAAAATATCGCCTACTTGAGGCATAGGATGCCCTTTTTGCTTGGAGCGCATCAAACCCGCCTGACGCAAAATGGCTACTTGAATGTAAAACAACTCCTCGTAGCGCAATCGTTCACGTGCTTGCTCTAGCAATTGCATGTTTTGTGGAAAATGAATTTGCCACAACGCATCGTACAAAGGCATGAGTTTTCGTTTGTTCAGTACCGATTGTGGCAAGGTTTCGGCTACATCGGTGGGCAATTGCTTCAACGCCAAAAAAATGAATTTTTGCAAGGCTTTGGAGTGCAAAAAATGGTTCTTCATTTTTTCGGTGGTATGATACAATGGCATAAAACCTTGCGTACGTTCTTCGGAAGGTTGTTCTATATCGGGGTGTACAAAACTATACACGCCATTAAAGTAATTGGGCTTGCCAAAAACAATGTATTCGGTGTTCAGCTGATAGGCTTTTAACACAAACGGAATGCCCTTAAAAAACACCAGCTCGATGGTGTCATTTCCATCGGTGAAATGGGCAATTAATCGCTTTGCACGCCCTTCGCCTTTGGTAGAAAAAGCGACTATTTTTCCACGCAGTTGAATGTGGGTATTATTGGACGAAATTTCGGCAATCTTATAGAATCGGCTGCGGTCAATGTAGCGGTACGGAAAAGTTTGTATCAAGTCGTACAAAGAATAGATTTCGGCTTCTTTGTTCAAAATCTCTGCCTTTTTAGGCCCCATGCCTGGCAGGTATTTTATATCGGCTTTATACAGATTCATGCAACAAAACAGCAGCCCATGTCAAATCGACTGGGGTGGTTATTTTTAGATTTGATACATTTCCTTGCGTTAACGCAATGCTGTGCCCCATCGATTCGTATACACTGGCATCGTCAGTAAAAAAGGAAGTATATTCTTGATTGTAAGCTTCTTTTATCAGATTTGATTGAAATACTTGAGGCGTTTGTACCCTGCAATAATCGGCACGATTCACACCAACACTTCCGTCTGGGGTAAGTTGGCGCAACGAATCGGATTCTGGAATAACAGGAATACCGCTGCCTTTTTCTGCAGCCGATTCAAATGCCTGACGGATGGTTTCAACATCCACCAACGGACGCACCCCATCGTGTACCGCCACCAACGCATCGGTAGGCACCAGATGCATGGCATTTTTTACCGAATAAAAACGTTCAGCCCCTCCGCAAACCAACGTAATAGGCTGATTGTATTTGTATTGCACACAAAGTTCTTGCCAATAAGCCAAATGCGCTTCTGGTAACACCAATAACACATGAATCGAACTATCAAATCGATAAAAAGCATCGATGGTGTGCATTAAAACAGGTTTCCCTGCCAAAAGCAAAAACTGCTTGGGGATGTCTGCACCCATGCGTTTGCCACTGCCACCTGCTACTATGATTACATATTTCTTCATAACCGCAAATATAGTGTTTTTTTTGTTTAGGCGTTTAGTCGTTTAGTCGTTTATTTTATTGACTAATCGGCGACGTACTGATGACCGAAGGGAATAATCGGCGAGGCGATATAGTCAAAAATCTATAAAATTCTCCTTTCTCCTTTCTCCTTTATTTTACTAAATTTGCACCTTATTATACGCTAGAATAATAAATACACTATATTACATGAAACAATTCAAGTTGTTTGACCGCATTTTAGGAGGTTTGGTGTTCATCATCGCCATGGTTACATATGGCTTAACCATTGAACCCACCGCCAGTTTCTGGGATTGCCCAGAATTTATATCAACCGCTGCAAAACTAGAAGTAGGACACCCTCCTGGTGCGCCTTTCTTTATGCTAACAGGTAAGTTTGTTAGCTTGTTTGCCTCCGACCCTACCCAAATTGCGTATTGCATCAACATGTTATCGGCATTCTTCAGTGCCCTTACCATTCTATTCCTGTACTGGACCATTACACACCTAGCACGACGCATACTCCAAAAAGAAGGAAAAAAAATGAGTCTTTGGAAACTGATTGTTTGCCTAGGAAGTGGTCTTGTAGGAGCATTGGCGTATACATTCTCGGATACGTTCTGGTTCTCTGCAGTTGAGGCAGAGGTATATGCCTACTCATCTTTCCTTACCGCTATCGTTTTTTGGTTAATCTTAAAATGGGAAGAACGCGCCGACGAGCCTCACTCCGA
>JAGCMZ010000153.1 GCA_017646225.1 Paludibacteraceae bacterium
CGGTCGCGAATTTCGCCACCAGTACCGGTTGCAGCACCGTTAAAAGGTTCTACGGTAGTAGGGAAATTGTGGGTTTCAGCTTTTAACGAAATAACCGATTGGATTTTTTTGATTTCAAAGAAATCGGGTTTGTCACCGCTTTTGGGTGCAAATTGTTCAATTTCGGGGCCTGCGTTAAAGGCTACGTTATCTTTGTAGGCCGATACCAAGGTGTTAGGATTGGTTTCGGATGTTTTTTTGATCAATTTAAAGAGTGATAGTTCTTTTTCTTCGCCGTCAATGATGTACAAGCCATTAAAGATTTTGTGGCGGCAGTGTTCCGAGTTTACTTGCGAGAAACCAAACACTTCGCTGTCGGTTAGTTTGCGACCCAATTTTTCGGCAATACCGTTTAGGTAAGCCATTTCGTCGGGGTTCAATGCCAAACCTTCTTGCTCGTTGTAGGCTTCAATATCGTCGATGTAAACAATGGGTTCGGGTTGTTTGTTGATGGTAAATAGCTCTTGGTCAAGACCTTCGTATTTACGTTGCAACATAGGGTCGAACGATGCATCGCCCATATTGGGATAATATTCTTCGATACGTTCAATACCGCTAATGCCCATGTTTTGGGTAATTTCTACTGCGTTGGTACTCCATGGGGTAATCATCTCGCGACGAGGACCAATGTAGCTTCCTGCAATGGCATTTTCGGTTAATAAAGTGGCATTGTCAAATAGCCACACCAATTTTTCAATGTTTTCGGCCGATAAAGCTTCGCGGCTTTGTACTGCTAAAATGTTGTTGCTCTGAGTTTTAAAGAATACTATCATGTCTTTTTATTTTAAAGTACGCAAAGGTAGTAAAAATAGTCTAAAGTCACAAGTCGCAAGTCATTTATCATTTATCTTGTACCACTTTAGTTCCTTGCCTTCGGTAACCACCAAACAGGGCGATTGATAGGGTTTAAAGGCGCCAAAATAGGCCAGTGGAGTGTCGCTGGCAAAAATTTGGTAGGCTTGGCGTTGGCCTACAAGGTTGTAAATGATCCAACATTTTTGGTGGTGCTCGTAGGCAGCCATTTTGCTGGTATGCATAAGTAGTGTTGGATTGTTGCCACCTTGGATGTTGGCATCGCGCATGTAAATATTCAAGTCGCGGTCGTAAACGTCCAGTCCATTCTTGTCAAAAAAGATATAGTAGTTGCCATGATTGCCTTTGAACAGGGTAAATAGGTGGTGCTCGCTGTATTTTTTTACCGAAACTTCTTGTACATTGTTGTCGTAAATGTATTGAATGTTACCTTGTGGCGAGGTGCAGATAAAGCGATTGTTCGATCCTAAAATATCTTCGTAGAAAGGTCCATTGGGCGCTTTTTTAATCTGGTTGTTCGCCTGTATGCGTTCTTCTCCTTTGCGGTTTAGGAAATACGATTTCTTGATATCAAATGTTACCAAAAAGTCTTTCCCTTTGTGGTTGAAATATTGAACGGGACGAATGGTTCCTATTTCGTTGGCTTTAAAATTCCAGTCGTTAGGCGATGTTCCGTCTGCTTTTAGCAACAAAATATTGCCGTTGGTGGTGGGAACAAAGAATCGGTAGTTTCGGGTGTTGTCGTAATCGCAAACGGTTAGTCCGCCCGCAGCCTCTTGGGGTAGTGTTTTTGGGAAACCACTTACCATGTTGCCGTTTCTGTCGATGATGATAAATTCTTTTTCGGTAACAAAGGCCATTTGCAACTTGCTATTCTTAAATATGTCTACTTGCGATATACTGCCTTTGATGCGTTCAGGCATTAGCTTTTTCCAGAGGATTTTGCCCGATGCGTTGATAAGGTACAATTGGTTTCTGCTATCTTGAATGGCAATTTCATGTTCGCCTGTATAGTGATTTTTTACCAATTGTGGCGCGATAACGGCAGGGTAGTCTAAGGTAGTGGTGCACAGTGGCTTGTCCGAACTTATGGTGCGGGTTGTAACGGCACGATTTTCGGCTACCTCTTCTTTTTTGGTCGTCTCTTCTTCCGATTCCACCTCTTGAACAGCCTCTTCGCCGCTTGCTTGGATGTCATCGGCAAATGTTTCGGTGGTTTTCTCTTCTTGTGGTATTTCTTCGGGCAGTTGAGTTGTATCGACCAATGCCAATAGCGCTTGCTCATCTACTTCCATTACCTTGTTGTATTGCAAGAACAAGTGTTGAAACGTATTGCCCGAAAGGTCGTTTTCGGTTTGCAAACAGAAGGTAGAAAAGTTTTTCCACAAGCTTTGAGTTTGATTTACCCATTGCAGTATATCTTCGGTTACAAATTGGTCGGCATTGCGTACCATGTACGGAATGTTCATGTACATGGATAGGTTCGATTCTGTAAGCAAGGTTTTGTTGGCATCCTGAAAATTGGGGGCGCATTGCAAGGTTTGTGTATTGGCTTTTCTGGATGCAATGTAGTCGGCAAATCGAGCCGATGGAGCAATAATAAGTTTATCGCCTGCAATGGCTATGTATTCTTCTGGCAAGGTATAATCGCTGCCAAATACGCAGCCTGCAAAACCGTTGGTGGTAAATTGGTAAATTTTAGTGCCGCCTATGGTTCGTATGTTAGCGCCATAACCCATTTCTTCTACCATGCTTTGTAGTTTTTCGGCAGCTTGTTTGGGCTCGATCAGTTTAACCAATACAAAAGGCCCTATGGGAGAGCAACCGTATGCAATTTCGCCACCAAAATAGTTACCAAAGAATACCATTGGACTTTCACCAGTAGGGGTTTCCAATTCCAAACCATCGGTTATAATGGGTTCTTCGTCGTGTTGGCTGGCGTAAAGTTCCAATTGCTGCAGGTAGCGGTCTAGGTTGCTGAGCGCCAAATGTTGATAGAAATAAGTATTGTAGGGCATCCTGTCTACCAGTGTGTTTTTGGTGGTTTCTTGCCCTTCTAGTAACGATGTGTAATGAAAATTATTTTTTTTGCTGGCAAATCCGTTAAATATTAGCTTGTCTCCTTCTATGATGCCGTCAAAACAGCACCAGTCAGCATAACGTTTCCATGCCGAGAACATGTTGTAACCTTGTTCGGTAAATTGGTCTAGAAGTTGATCACATACAATTTCCATGTTAAAAATCCAATTGAAAACAGCTTGTTTCCCGGCTGTATTTAGGATGCGTTGGAAAGCATAGTCGTTGCTCATGAGCGATGTGCCCGTTTTTATTTGCGCAATAGATTGACTAACAATATTTTTGCTGGTACCCGTTAAAAAGATGCCATTGTCGTAGCCAAAAAAGTAACCGGTACTTACGTTTTGCAACATAATTTGTTCCAGTTGTTTCCATTCGTCTTCTGATATTTGGCCAAACCATAAATGTTCGGACGATTGGTCTTCTTGCAAGAAACTAGCCATGTAGAAGGTACGGTTGTTTAGCAAGGTTTTAACCGTTTCGTTTGTCCCTTGTATGGAATCCAAGTGGGTGATGAGTTGGTTGATTTGCTGAAACGAAGCCAATTTGCTTACATCTTGCCAATAGCTGTTGTTGTACAATAAGGCGTTGCTAATGGAACCTGTGTTGTTAAGGCGTATTAGGCTATAGGGACGTTGGGGGAGAGCTGTAAAAATATCCACTTCTTTGGAAACTGTGGTCGATTTTATGGATAAAAATCCCCAAACTGAAAATAAAAGTGCCGCAATGGCAAGGGTTATAATCAAATATTTTTTCATGTCGTGTAATTAAAAGGAATAACCAACGCCAAATTCGGCAAATTCTACCTTTTGAAGGTGGGTCTTAAAGCTTACATTCACTAAAAAATGGGGTGTTATGTGGTATTTTACACCAATTCTAAAGTAGTTCCATCCGTCTTCGTCTTGGATATCGTAACCGTAGAACAATCCTTTCTTAATGGGTTCACCTTTGCCGTTTAGGGCATCTAAGGCTTTGTCGCCAGGTTCCATGTTTTTAACGGGATCGTACAGGTAAATGCCCACGTGGGCAAATATGCCTACTTTGCCAATGGTCAATTCGTTGGCAATGTTAAATCCTAAACGCAATTTATTGGCAATATTGTTGTCGGGGGTACAGGTGCGTTTAAATTTGGTAAATTCGTTGGTCCAACTGTATGTTCCGTTAGCATCGGGTGCTACGGTTTGTTGATAGGCATCGTCAAAAAATAGGTCAAAACCGATACCAATGCGGTGTTGACGGCAGGTGTGGTAGTAACCCTCTAGGTTTAAACTAGCACAGCCAAAGTATTGAGTGTCTTGGTAGTATAGTTTTTTAGCTCCGCCCGATACAATGACCTCTCCGCTCCAACGTTTTAGTGGTGATTCGGTGATTTGGTGATTTGGTGATTCGGCGTTTTGTTGTTTAGTCAAATCCTCAATTTCTCCTTTCTCCTTTTTCAACTCTCCTTTATTAACTAAATACTTCACCCCTAAGTATCCATTAAACATATTCAGTCCGCCGTTGGGTTGGGCCAAACTGGCACTCGAAAAGTGGTTGTACATAATATCGGCAGTCAACGCTAGGTTCTTATGTACTTTAACGTCAAGGCTTACCCCTGCCGATATGGCAAAATTAACGGGGCCGCCTATGGCAAAATTATAATCACCAGCTTTTTGCTTGATGCTGCGTGGGTCGGCCATGGCGGCTGCTACATCGCAAGGTTGGGTAGCAAAACCCAAACCACCTCCAATTTTGGCATTGAACGATACGATATCGTTTTTTACCATGGGGATACTTACGTAGGGATACACACCAATCATTTGTCCGGCTACGTCGGGATTGCCTAGGTCAATTACCTGTAGCGCTAACCCCACATCGGGGTTGTTAAAGTCTTTGTGCCAGTCTTTGCTACCATCGGCTCCCCATTCAAAAGCCACTTCTCCCCCTAGCATAGGGCCTTTGGTTAAAGGCTCGATAATGCTTTTGTCGTGTGGATAAAGGTATCCGCCAATGAATTGCGCTTTGATCTTGTAGGCAGTATAGGTGGAATCATTTCCCCATGCCATTAAGGCCGTGAATAAGCATAAGATAAGTAGGTGGTATTTTTTCATGGTTAAGTCGTTTAGTCGTTTAGTCGATAAGTTTGATTAGCCGATTAACCGATTAGTCGATTCATCAATAAAATATTTTTTATTATCTTTGTGAGATTTTGTACAGCACAAAAATAACTTAAAAAAATCAATAAAATGTACGCATTGCTAAAAAAAGAAATAGCAGGATTTTTTTCGACAGCAATAGGCTCGTTGGTAATAGGTGTTTTCTTATTGCTAACAGGTGCTTTGTTGTGGTTGCTTCCAGGCGAAAATAATGTACTGGATAACGGATACGCTCAGTTAGATGGCCTGTTTGTATTAGCTCCTTGGGTGTTTTTGTTTTTGATTCCTGCCGTTACTATGCGTAGTTTTTCGGACGAGTACAAGCAGGGTACCATGGAATGGTTGCAAACCAAACCCCTTACCCGAACACAAATTGTGTTGGCAAAGTATTTTGCTAATTTTCTGCTGGTATTAATGGCGTTGTTGCCTACTTTGGTCTATTTTATCTCGGTATGTTGCTTGGGAACAACCTTTGCCAATTTGGATATGGGTGGATTTTGGGGCTCGTTTATTGGCTTGGTTTTGCTAGCGGCAGTGTACGTGGCAATAGGTGTATGTGTATCGTCCTATACCGACAATGCAGTAGTAGCCTTTGTGGTATCGGCATTTGCCTGCTTTTTTATGTACATTGGTTTTGATTTTATTGCCTCGTTGTTTCAGGGAGGTGTATCGCAAGATATGGTGTCGCAATTAGGCATTGCTGCCCATTACGATTCCATAAGCAGGGGGGTGTTGGATTTGCGCGATGTGTGCTACTTTGTGGTGGTGTCGGGCGTGATTCTTGCCTTTACCTTTAAAAAAGAATGGAAATGGAAAGATGCAACCGTGGTACCTGCCGCCTTGTTGATTTTGTTGCTATCGCATTGGTTGGTAATTCGTATCGATTTAACCACCGAAAAACGCTATACCTTATCGAACCAAACCAAACAATTGTTGCGTGAGCAAACACGCCCTTTGTCGGTAACGGTCTATTTGCATGGCGATTTGAACATGGGATTCTTACGATTAAAGAAAGCCACCGATGATATGTTGCAAGAAATGGATGTGTATGCTGCCGAAGGAATTTCGGTGAAGTTTGAGAATCCATCGTTTGCAAGCACCGAAAAAGAACGCCAACAACAGTATGCCAAGTTAGAAAGCATGGGATTGCGTGCTACCGTGGTGCACGACCGCGATGCAGAGGGTAGAATGCAACAAAAGGTTGTTTTCCCATGGGCAGTGGTGTCGGTAGGTAAGGATGCGATACCGGTTTCGTTACTTAAAAACATATCGGGTCGTTCGGGCGAAGAAAATTTGAATATTTCTATCGAAAATTTGGAATATGAGCTAACCGATGCCATTCGTATCTTATCGACCAAAAAAGTAGAAAAAATAGCCTTTTTAGAAGGCCATGGCGAGCTGACCGAGCCCTATGTGTACGATATTACAACGCAACTGGCACGTTACTATCAATTAGACAGGGGCGTTTTGGGTAACGATGTGAGCATGTTAGACCCTTATAAAGTGCTTGTTATTGCCTAACCCGATACGGCCTTTTCAGA
>JAGCMZ010000154.1 GCA_017646225.1 Paludibacteraceae bacterium
CTATGTTTCTAATATTTTGCATACAATATATTTTAAAACGCAAATATACTACAAATTATCCTTTCTCTTACCTCCTTTCTCTTTTATTTGCTACCTTTGCACCTAATATGCCAACGCACAATACAAAAATATTTCGCGCAAGTTACAAGGAGATTATAGGCGGCATTGTTTTGTATCTAATTCTTTTTGCCCCATGTTTATGGTGCCTATATGCTCTTTTTATCATTCCTTTAAAGGCTTGGTGGCTGATTGTAACCCTTGCTTATACTGCTTGGGCGTGTTGGGAATGTTACGATACCGTCAAAATGCTGTTTGGCACAAAGTTTATTATTGAAGACAACCGTCTGCACTACAAAAAGTCATTCTTTCAATACGATAGCGTAAAACTGGAAGACATTACCAAATGTTCCATTAAAAGCGAACCAAAGAGCTACAAATCCCTGCTCCACGGTAGTAGCCGTTATGTTTTAAGCATTTACCTTAACAATGCCAAAACCTTACGTTTCGACGTGACTTGCTTCTCTGCCCACGATTGCAAAAGCCTGAAGAATCTAACCAATCGGTGATTGGGTGATTACATCAACAATCAACAAGCAACCATTTTTCAACTTTATTCCTTATCTTTGTGAGCATTTTTTTGAGGAGTTTATGAAAGTTATTCTAGCAGAAAAGCCGTCGGTGGCGAAAGACATTGCCCGTGTATTAGGCGTTAAGAACAGGCACGAGGGGTATATGGAGGGGAACGGATACCAAGTTACTTGGGCATTCGGTCACCTTATTACGTTGGCAGAACCTGCTACGTATGGTTTCGAGAAATGGAACATTGCAGATTTGCCGATGCTTCCTGCTGTGTTTGTGTACCATCCCCAAGGCGACGAGGGGGCACAAAAGCAACTCAATACCATTGTTCAACTCTTTCAAAATGCCGATAGCATTATTTGTGCAACCGACGCCGGGCGCGAAGGTGAGGCTATTTTTCGCTACATATACACCCATGCCAAGTGCGATAAGCCCGTAGAGCGCTTGTGGATTTCGTCCATGACAGACGAGGCTATATTAGAGGGTTTTGCCCAGCTAAAACCCGCATCGGAATACGAGAATTTATACCATTCTGCCAAGGCACGCAACGAAGCCGATTGGCTGGTAGGTATGAACGCTACCCGTGCGTTGACCTTGGCATCGCGCTCGCGTAAGACCCTATCGTTGGGTCGCGTACAAACGCCTACTTTGGCGCTTATTTGCCGTCGATGGAAAGAACATACCAACTTTCAACCCTCGCCTTTTTACACCATCGAGGCCGATTTGTTGGGGCAAGGACAAGCCTTTGTGGCACGTTATCCCGAACGTTTCTTGCAAAAAGAAAAGGCCGAAGCGTTGGCAGCCTTGTTGCCATCTGTCGTAACAGTGGCCGATAAACAAGTAAAGCAAAAGCAAGAGAAAGCACCTTTGCCTTTCGACTTGACCTCGTTGCAAACCGAAGCCAACAAACGTTTTGGCATTAGTGCACAACAAACCCTCGATACCGTTCAGGCCTTGTACGAACGCCACAAAATGCTTACCTATCCCCGTACCGGTAGCCGTTATTTGGGCGACGATATGGTAAAAGAAGTACAAAGCAAACTATCGCAATTATCGGGTTTGCCCTTTACCGATGCCTTTGCTAAATCGGTTACCCAATTGTCTTCTGGAAACTTTAATACGGCCTGCTTCGATAGCAAAAAGTTGACCGATCACCATGCTATTATCCCTACTTTTCAGCATACCAATTTGTATAGCAACCTAAGCGATACCGAAAAGAAAATCTATCAAATGGTTTGCTTTCAGTTGATTATGGCTTTGCTACCGGTATGTAAAAAAGAAATCCTAGCCTATAAATTTCATTTTTCAGACCAATACGAACTGCTCGAAGCATCGGGAACCACCATCAAAGAGATGGGTTGGCGTGCTGTGCTCGAAAAAAACATGGTAGACGACGAAGCCGATGCAGAAGACCAGCAAACCTTGCCCAATTTGAAAAAGGGCGAAGAAGTGCAATTAACCGGTCATCGCATCAAAGAGGGCATGACCAAAAAACCGCCGTTGCTTACCGAAGCTACTTTGCTAAAGGCCATGGAAACGGCAGGCAAACAATTAGACGACCCCGAGGCCGTGCAAGCCATGAAAGATTGTGGTTTGGGAACACCTGCTACCCGTGCCAATATCATCGAAACCTTGTACAAACGCTTGTACATAGTAAACGATAAAAACAAATTAGTACCCACTGATATTGGTTTGCAAGTGTACGAACTTACGTGCGAACTACCCATTGGTAACCCTGCTTTAACCGGCGAGTGGGAGAAGAAACTCAACCTCATGGCCAAAGGCGAATACGAGGTAGAGGCATTTTACCAAGAAATTATCCAGTTTACCAAAGCCGAAACGGCTAAACTCATTAACGATGGAAAGACCGTTCAAACTGGTACGGTAGAGGGCGTAAAATGTCCTGTATGCGGTAGCAGAATCAAGGAAACCGAAAAAGCCTTTGGTTGTTTGGGGTACAAAGATGGTTGCAAATTTGTGCTATGGAAAGACGTCGCTAAAAAGAAATTAACCGAAAAGCACTTGCGCCAAATCATAGAAAATGGCATGACCGATGTAATCAAAGGATTTACCAGCAAGGCAGGCAAACCTTTTGATGCACGCCTAAAATACAGCCCCGAGCAGCAAAAAATGGTGTTTGACTTTACCCCTGAGCAAATAGGCCAATGTCCCGTTTGTGGCAAAGATATTATTGAGGGAAAACGCGGATTTGGTTGTAGTGGTTACAAAGAGGGATGTACCTTTGTGGTGTGGAAAGAACAATACGGCAAAGAATTATCTTCATCGCAAGTGGGTAGGTTGCTAAAAGGCGAAACCTTGTCGCTTAAAGGCTTTGTAAAACAAGGCGGCACCAAATTTGATGGCAAATTAAAGTTGGTAGAAGCCCCCGAAGATAAGCATCTTTATAGGGTAGAGTGCGAAGAGGCAAAGCCTTCGGACAGCAAAAAAAAGAAAACTACCAAGAAAGATGATGCGCCTGAATAGATTCGTGTAAAAACGTAGAGGCCGATTGCTTAAATTTCTCTACCGATTCGGTAGTATAGAAAATGCATTGCCCGTTCTTGTCTAGTTTCGTTTCGATTTCTGCATGTCTTTGCAAGTAATCGGCTAGACTTTGCGCAATAATAGGACCTTGTGATACAATGTGCATGTGCTTAGGCGCATGCATTTTTATTTTATCCAGTAGTAAAGGGTAGTGGGTGCATGCCAATACCAATGTGTCTATTTGCGGATCGTTTTCTAGCAATTGGTCGATGTATTTTTTGACAAAATAATCGGCTCCTTCGCTGTGGTACTCGTTGTTCTCGATTAGGGGAACCCACATCGGACAAGCTTGCCCGGTAACGGTAATGTCAGGGTATATCTTTTGAATCTCCATAGGGTACGAACCCGATTGAATGGTTCCTTCTGTGCCTAGAAGACCCACGTGACGAGATTGTGTAAGATTTCCAATAGCCTCTACAGTAGGGCGAATAACCCCTAAAACCCTTCTGTTAGGGTCAATAAGTGGAAGGTCTTTTTGTTGAATGGTTCTTAACGCCTTGGCCGATGCCGTGTTGCAGGCTAAAATGACCAAAGCGCAGTCCATTTCAAATAGTTTTTTGACGCATTGCAGGGTGTATTGATAAACTACCTCAAACGACCTTGTTCCATAAGGAGTTCGGGCATTGTCGCCCAAGTACACATAATCGTACTGTGGTAACAATGCCCTGAACTGTTCTAATATGGTAAGGCCTCCGTAGCCCGAGTCAAATACACCGATACGCATTTTATAAGGCCTTAAAGGATTATAAACCCAATGCTTTTTTTACCAATCCTGCAACATCAGTAGTTTGTGCAGATTTGTAGGTAATGATACCAGCGGTGTTATCCAAGATAATGGTGAAACCATTTTGTTCGCCTACTTTTGCAATGGCAGCATCCATTTTAGCAATGATAGGCATAAACAACTCTTGTTGTTTTTTCTTCAAAGTTTCATCAGCGCTTTTGGTAAATTCTTGAATGCTTTGTTGCAAACGTGCCAACTCATTTTCTTTGTATTGGCGAATAGCTGCATCTAATGTATCAGCTTGTGCAGCGTATTCTTGGTATTTGCGTTGAAATTCTTCTTCTAGTTTTTTGCCTTCTGTGATGTATTTAAGATTCATATCTTCCAATACTTTCATGGCATCGTTGTATTCTGGCATAACAACCAAAACTTCTTGTTTGTTTACATAGCCAATTTTTGTGTTTTCTGCGAATGCACCCAATGGAAGAACCATTAATAGGGCGATGATTAGTTTTTTCATATCTATCTTGTTAAGTTGTTATTTATTTAGCATATCCCATTTTGTTCAAAACAGCGTCGCTGATATCGTTGGCTGGATTTGCATATATAATGCTAGGGCTTGAAGCTCTGTCGTCAACACGCATATATCCTTCTTTTTCAGCAATTTCTTTGATGGCGTTGTAAATTTCATCTTGGATAGGACGCATCAAACTTTCGCGTTTTTTGTACAACTCGCCGTCGTTACCAAAGTATTTGCGTTTCAAATCTTTAGCTTCGGTTTCTTTCGCAATGATGGCTTTTTCTTTTTCTTTCTTTTGTTCGTCGGTTAAGAATACCATCTCCGATTTGTAGTTGTTCATTAAGTTGTCTGCTTCCGTATTCAAAGCATCAATTTCTTTTTGCCATTTTTTAGAACTTTGTTCCAATTGTTGCGCAGCCGATTCGTAGGCAGGAATGTTTTTCAAAATATATTCCATATCAACTAAGGCCCATTTTTGTGCCATAGCACTTACGCAACCAATAAACAATGCGATGGCTAATACACTAATTTTTCTCATATGCTTATGTTTTAAATGATTTACAATATTATAGACGCAAATATAACTAAAAAGTTTAAAACTCTTGACCAATAACAAAGTGGAATTGGCTTCCGCTTACTTTACCATTTACTTGGTCAAAGCCGTATGCCCAGTCAACACCTAGCAAACCAAACATAGGCATGTAAACGCGTAAACCTACACCAGCTGAACGTTTTAGATCCAATGGATTAAAGTCGTGGTAATCTCGCCAACAGTTACCCGCTTCGGCAAATCCCAATACCCAAACCATGGTGGTTTCTTTCATTAGGATAGGATAACGCAATTCGATGCTGAAACGAGAGTAGATGTTACCCGCTTGTCCACCATCGTCGTAGGTAGGAGTGAGCGAACCATTGGTATAACCACGTAAAGCTATCGTTTCGGTGGCGTATGTACTGCTATAACCACTCATACCGTCACCACCTACCCAGAAGGTTTCAAATGGAGAACGTTTGTGGATGTTATAGTAACCCAAGAAACCAAATTCGGCGCGTCCCATCAATACCAATTTGTTATCTGGGGTTAAAGGAACAAAGAATCGCGATTTGAATTTAATTTTATAGTATTCAATCCAGCGGTATTTGGTTTGTTGGTCTGCGTGTTCGTAATCGATGCCATCCCATGCAGAGTAGGGAGGTGTCAATGCCAACGACAACGAAATGTCACTACCCCTGCTTGGATAAATAGGTTGGTTCAACGAGTTACGCGATAGAGTAACCGATAGGTTAAAGTTGTTTGCTACCCCGGTATTCAGTGCAAAATAATCCCAATGGCTTAAGTTGTAGTTCAAATAGGCTATCTGTCCGTACAAGGTAAAGTAGTCGTCGGGCCAATTTAAACGGGTACCAATACCTGCTGTAATACCCAAGGTTTTGATGTACTTGTCAGGGTCGTAATCGTACGAGTACCACGAGTTATCCGAATAGTAATACTGGCTGTATGCCGAGCTATAGGTGCTACTGATACCCGATTGGATAGAGTAGTAAGCCGAGAACGAGAACGTATTGGGACGTTTGCCGCCGAGCCATGGTTCGGTAAACGATAAACTATAGGCTGGGTACTACATACCGTTGGTTTGGGCGCTCAAAGTAAGCGTTTGTCCATCACCTTGTGGCAAAGGTCTGTATTTCTTAAAGTTGAATAGGTTTTTTAACGAGAAGTTGGTAAATTTCAATTTCACGATACCTACAACACCCGTTTGACCCCAACCAGCCGAAAGCTCAATTTGGTCGTTTCGTTTAGACTCCAATACGTAGGTTAAATCTACCGTTCCGTTTTCTGGGTCGGGTTCCGTGCGAATGTCCATTTTGCCAGGGTCGGTAGAGAAATGTCCGGTAGCTGCTAGTTCGCGCATCGAGCGCATGATGTCCGATTTGCTAAATAAGTCACCTGGTTTGGTTCTTAACTCGCGACGAACCACATGCTCGTACAAGTATTCACTACCTTCAATGTTTACGCGGTTAATGGTTGCCTGACGACCTTCCATGATTCTGATTTCAAGGTCGATAGAGTCGCCTACGATGTTGGTCTCGTAAGGCTGCATATTAAAGAACAAATAGCCATTGTCCAGGTAAAGGTTACTTACGCAATCTTCGTCCTCGTGTAAACGTTGGGTTAATTTCTTTTGGTTGTAAATATCGCCTTTCTTAATGCCTAAAACTTGTTTCAAATAGGCTGTTGAATAAACGGTATTGCCAATCCAATTGATATTTCTAAAGTAGTATCGTTTACCTTCATCAACGGTGATGTACACATTGACGTATTTTTCTTTGTTCTTTTCTTTCGATGTGTCAGGTCTAACACTATCGGCAACAATATAGGCATCACGATAACCTAATTCGTTGTATTTTTCAATTAAAAGTTGTTTATCGTTTTTGTATTCGGCAGGAATAAATTTCTTGTTTCTAAAAATATTCAGAATGTTGTTCTTGTCGTTGGTTTTCTTCATGGCACGGTCTAATTTCTTGTCAGAAACTTGCTCATTGCCAGTAAAGTAGATATGATTAACTTTGATTTTATTGCCTTTTTCAATGTTGATATCCACTATGGTTTCAGCACCATCTTCTTCGCGTGGAACTACCGAAACTTTGGCATAATAGTAACCTTTGTCCAACCAATAATCGGTTATGTTCTTTTTGGCTTTGTCAATTAGGTAAGGGGTAATTTGCGAACCTTTGCTAATACCCATGCACTTTTCAATTTCTTCTTTTTCTTTCTTTTTAGCACCGGTAATGTTGATTTCGCTTATTTTGGGACGTTGGTCTAGGTGAATGTTTAACCAAACATTGTTGTCTTGTACACCCGCAATTTCAAGTCGAACATTGGTGAATAATCCTTGTTGCCAGAAGCGTTGAACAACCTTGCTGGTAGCATCACTGGGGATGGTTATTTTTTGACCAATTTTTAGACCAGAGTAGCCTACAAGTACGTATTCGTCATAGTTGTTGTTTCCAGAAATGGTAATTTCCGAAATCGTATATTCCTTGGGCATAGTATAGTCTACCTCAGGAAGGTCTTGAGCCACTAGGAACCCAATACCCACTAATGTTAGAATGACGAATAAGGCTAATCTCTTAAGAAGCATACGTTTATTGGGTTACTTGTTCGCTAGTTTTACCAAAACGACGTTCTCTCGATTGATAATTGACGATGGCTTGGTACAAATCGTCTTTGCGGAAATCTGGCCAAAGAACTTCTGTAAAGTATAGTTCTGTATAGGCAATTTGCCATAGTAAGAAGTTGCTAATTCTGTACTCGCCACTGGTTCTGATAAGTAACTCAGGATCAGGAATATTAGCAGTGGCAAGGTAGCTATTGATGGTGTTTTCGTCAATGTTAGCAGCAGTTAGTTTGCCGGTTTGACCATCGTTTACCATGTTACGAATGGCTTCGGTTATCTCCCAACGCGATGAATAACTAAGTGCCAAAACTAAATGAAGCCCCGTATTGTTGGCCGTTTGTTCTATGCATTGTTGCAATCTGCTTGCCGTTTCCTTGGGCATACGCGATGTGTCGCCAATAGTAAGTAATTTTACATTGTTCTTGGCAAGGGTATGGGTTTCAGCTTCTATTGTCTTAACCAACAGGTTCATTAACGCATCTACTTCCTCTTTAGGACGATTCCAATTTTCTGTAGAAAAAGCGTATAGGGTTAGGTAGTTGATGCCTAATTCAGCCGCAGCTTCGGTAGTTTCGCGCACCGATGTTACCCCGTTTTCGTGACCGAAAATACGTAGGTTGCCCATTTTCTTTGCCCATCTACCATTTCCATCCATGATGATGGCAATGTGTTTTGGTAATCGTTTTTTGTCAATTAGTTCTTTGTATTGGCTCATGCGTTAACGGCAATATTTGTTAGTGTCAAATAAATTGAACGAAATGTATAAATTAGCAATTGAATAGAAATCGGTATCAAAGAAACCTATACTAGGTACTTGATAGGGATTGTCTAAAACCTTGTTATTGGCATTGGTTACATCAAAATTATCGATGAATAACTTATGGATGGTCCATTCTAAACCAAGCGTCCATCTGCGATTAATACGCCATTTGCCGCCGATACCAAATGGAATGCTTACTTTGTAGGCATTGCCTCCAGAATATAAATCGGCGTATGTGGTTAATCCGACCCCTAATAAAATATAGGGCGTTGCTTTGTAGCGCGCTTTGTAATATTTAGATTCGCCAATATCAAAGAAATTAAATTCGACGGTAGCATCTGCATCTACAAATCCACGTTGAAACTCAGCGTATGCTTGCCCGTTAGGGAAGGTGTAACCAAAATCGCGGGTATCTCCTTGTACAACCGCATAACGTACCGATGCTTTAATTGCCCAACGGGTGTCTATGTTGTAACGATAAAACATACCCGCAGACCATCCTGGACGTTGAAAAGGTGTTGAATGATTTGCATCACCTAGATAAAACGCTGTTCCGCCCGATAGCCCCAATTCGTGGTTATATGCTGCATGCATATTGCCCAAATTAAAAGACAAGAATACGATCACAAGCAATAAAGCCTTGTGATGTTTTAAAATCTGATTCATAAGTTTGTGGTAGAAAGCGTAAAATCCTTACATGAATGTCCTCCGTCGTCTTTATCTTGCAAAGATAATGATTATCTTTTGTTTTTGTAGAATCCAAAAGCAAATATAGTTGCCATCCTATTGTAAAATTTATTAAAAATAGTTACTAGAATGGTATAAAAAAAGAGGATACGTGTGTATCCTCTTTTTTTGTATAGAATTAGTGGATTAATATTCCCACAAATCTTGTTCAAAATTCATGATGAATGTTTTGATACGATCTTGTTCGCGGTGCATTTCGTCAGCGGTATGGTTGTACTGCAAAATGTTGCGGTTCATAACACCCGATACCTTGAAAATGTAGCTACCAAAGCGACGTTTGATGAACAAATCATCCATGGTTTCGCGTGCACCATTGTTCTTATCAGAAATTAGCGCTTCTTTTTTTGCTAAGTGTGGACGTAAGTCATCGTAAGGAATCCAGAACAAGGGGAATTTTTGCAAACCTAGTTCATAATCTTCTTTGTACCAAATGGGGCACAATGCGATCAATCGTACACTAAATACTGAGTTGTGTTTGTCGAAATACCATACTTCTTTTGCGTAGTATTTTAATACTTCGCGGTTAGGGATGTTACTTTCGTCAATTTCTACGCTCAAGGTGTCGCCTGTGATAGAGTCAGTTTTTACTGTCAATAGAATATCACTCGCTTTAATCCACTCGTCAAAATTTACGCGTTGATCTTCGGTGAAGATTTCTTTTCCATCGATGTAATTGTATGCTCTAATCTTATCATTCTCTAGTAGACGGAAGATGCTGGTGAACAAGCTTTCGCGTTTATCGCTTGATTCTTCGGGGAAATACAAAGGATAGTTCATTTTCTCGCGAAGGTCAATGATACGATATACAGCTTGTTGCCAAATAACGTCGTCTGCCCTTGGATTGTTGTATTCAATGGGCTTTCTTTCTTCTAGGTCGATACTAGTAGGTAAGTTGGTTATAGGTTCACCTGTTTCGCTAAAGAACGATTGGTCAGTGTCTTGGGCGTTAGCCAATACAGGCAATATTAAAAATAACCCGAAAGTTAGAATTCGATTAAACACTTTCATATATAGTATTAATTTACAGTTACGTCTATTGCAGTTAGTGTTCTGGTAATTCCATCGGGGCCGACAGCCTTGATACGAGAAATAAAGAACTTCTTACCTTTAGTCATACGCTGTATGGTTTGTTTTTGTGCAGGTGTAAATTCTGCTGAGTTAGAAACTTGCTCCATAGAGTTACCCATTGAGTCGAAGAAGGTTAGTGCATAACCCACTACGCGGTATCTAACATCTAGGTCTGCATCAGGCAATTCTGCGCGGATACCAGGAGCACTGATCAAGTTACCTTTAGCAATAGGTTTACCTTGACCTTTGTATTTTTGCTCACGACCTTCTGCTTTGTAAGAAATGTAAGCAACTGGGTCTGGCAATGCTTTAACGCGGAATTCTTTTCTACCAATGCTTTGTACTTTGCCGTCAGCCATTTTAGCTGAAACTGATACTACGCAAGGAGTACCTACTTTACGAGGTTTAACCGACCAGCCTTTGCCAGTACGTGTTACGTCTGCGTTGGTGATGTTCAACGAAATGTTTTGAGCAGGAACACCAGGAACAGATGCACTGATTGGGTTTTGGATACCTGCATAGAATACGTTCATCATATCAGCAGAGATAATAGCTGTAGGTTCGCCTACGATGTAAGAACTTGCGAATTCGTAAGGTTGGATACTGCCGTCACCTCTAGGCAATTCAATAACACCCGAGAAATCAAAGCTACCAGTGCTAGGACATGCTACTTCGTAGTCTTCGCCTTCAAGAACTTGACCGTTTACGGTAATTTTAGGACGTTTGGTAGAGTCGACAGCTGCCAAAATAATGCGTGCTTTATAGGTATCTCCACGGTTTACGTAAGATGATACTGGAATAACAGCAGCGGTAATTTTGTTTACACGGAAGTCGCTAGCGTCAACTTGGTTTTTCAAGTAACCAACAACTTCAGATTCGGTGTAACGCAAGTCAGTTTGAATTTTGGTAAGCAAGGTAATACATGCAGACACAGGCATTGAGCTAAAGCGTGCGGTTTCCCAGGATTGTGGGTCGCCGTTTACAATGCGGTCTTCGGTATTAAAGGTTTCCAAAATAGAAGCAACTTTTGCGCTGTCTTTTTGTACCAATTCTGTCATTTTTTTGGCATATTCGTTGATGTGCTATTTTAGGATTACACCTCTTTGCTCTTTAACAGGTTTGGTAGAGTCTAGTGTAATTTGCGCACCTACGTCGGTGTTGTCTTTGCTTTGTAGGTTTTGATAGTCACCATTTTCGCCGTCAGCAGCTTTAGCCATATCAACTTTAATCTGCTCAATTTCGTCGTACAAAGCTTGTGTTTGTTTTCTTACATCAGTAGCTCTGCTCATCCATTCGCCCACTTTTTGTGGGTTTTGAGAGTTCAAATCTTCAAACTGTTCGTACAAAGAGTTGTTTTTAACTTCTGCACTGTGTAAGGTTTTATTGAGGCTATCTTGTACAAGGGTGAAGCCGTTGAGTACGTCGGTAGAAACGTTCAATGCAAGCATTGCCGTTAGTACGATGTACATCATACTGATCATCTTCTGCCTCGGTGTTTCCGGACAATTTGCTGCACTCATATTATTGTGTTAGTCTTTACAATGAATAAATCTAGATTATACTCTCGCACCAAATGCGTTCAACATGTTGCCGTAAACATTGTTCAAGCTGCTAACTTGTTGAGTAAGTTTGGTTGCTTGATCTTTGAAGGCGATGGTTTCTGCAGAAGCTGCATCCATAGCGCTTTGGATTTTCTTCAAGTTGTCGTTTACGTCGTTTACGATGCCAGCTTGTTCGCTGATCGATTTAACTTGCATTTCGTAGCTTGCGTTGATAGCCGAAAGGTTTTTGGTAATGCCTTGCATTTCGGTCATATAACCTTTAGCGTCAGCAGCAACGTTCGACATGCTTTCTGCTACAGTTTTATAAGAAGCAAACAATGAGTCAGAAGAAGATTTTAAGCTAGCTTGAGTTGCAGCGAATGCGCCGATAGCATCAGAAGCAGCGTTCATGTTACGAGCGTAGTTGCTTGATGCAGAAACAGCAGCAGTAACATCAGAGATTTGTGCAGCAGTTTCGCTCAATTTGCGGATACCATCGTTCAATTTTTGTACGTCGCTTTCAGACAATTTGCCAGCTTGAGCGATGTCGTCGATAGAGTTGCCAGATTTAGCAGCAGGAGCAGCAGCAGGAGCAGCGCCCATGATAGGACCACCTTCGCCACCTTCTAGTTGTGGAAATACCAAATCCCAGTGATATTCTTTGTGTGGATCTTCGAATGCAGACAATGCAAACAAGATAGCCTCAGTACCCATACCAATGGTAAGAACGACACTAGCACCAGGAAGGTGAAGGATCTTAAATAACGCACCTACGATTACGATGGCAGCACCAAAACCGTATGCGTAGCCAACCATTTTTTTGCCTTTAGGACTGCTTAAAAAACTTTCTTTTGCCATGTTCTAAATGATTTTAAGATTAATGTATTTAATTTTGATAATTTGCTCCGATGATGCTACGTACACAGCGGAAACCGATGTACGAGCGTGTTTCTGTTTGATATTCGTAGGTGCGTGCACCACATTGTAGGAATAAACCTATGTCTTTCCAAGAACCACCACGAATAACTTTACGTTTCATGATTTCTGGATCGTTCGATTTAGCGTTGTAGTTGTAGCTTGGGTTCAAGTCGTTTACAAAGCTATAGTTTGATTCGTGGAATGCAGATGAAGTCCATTCTGCTACGTTACCCGACATGTCATACAAACCGTAGTCGTTAGGAGGGAACGAACCTACTTTTGCAGCAATCATGTATCCGTCTACAGTATAGTTGCCATGCATAGGTTTGAAGTTGCCCAAGAAACAACCTTTTGCTGTACGGATGTAGGTGCCACCCCAAGGATACATGGATAATTGACGACCGCCACGTGCTGCGTATTCCCATTCTGATTCGGTTGGTAGACGATAGTCTTGTACAATGGGTTGTCCATTTCTGATTTGTGCAGCGTTGTAGTATTGAGTACGCCAGTGGCAGAATGCGCTAGCTTGTTCCCAACTTACACCTACTACAGGATAATCGCCGTAACCATCGTGGTAGAAATACATCTTCATGTATGGTTCGTTGTATGCGTAGGTAAAGTCGCGAATCCAGCACAAGGTGTCAGGATATACGTTAATAATGCGAGATGAAATAAAGTCGCGACGGCTGCGTAGCTCAACAAACATGGTTTTGTTTACGATGTGACCATTTTCGTCGATGTACGAAGTGTCTTTTTTAACCATAACATCAGCGCTGTCTTTGCCTTGTCCAAGTTGAGACAAGTCGCTTTCGTAGCGGCCTTTGTTATTGTTGAATTTGTTGCGTTTCAATGCAGCTTGATTGTAGTCAATCCACAAGTATTTGTAGTTCAAAATTTGACCATTCAATTCTCTGCCAGCAGAAGCCAATGTTTCTTCTGGAGCATAGAACATAGAGTCAATAGCTTTTGCTTGTGCTTCGGTGGTTGGTTTTGTCCATGGAATTTCTTCGTTCCAGTTGATTTTTGGACGTCTTGCAGCATCGTCGTCTGTTTTAGCAAATGCAGGACGGTTGCTGTCTTTGTACAAAATAGATCCTTTGCCCGAATCTTCGCTTTCGCTTTCGTAAGGAAGGTCTTTTTTGCGTTTGTCTACAAATGCAGAAGCTTCCCAACCTGGATCTTCTTCTTCGGCAGTGATGATTTTTTCGCGAGCGATAGAGTCGCGCACCCAATAAACGAATTGTTTGTACTCGCGGTTGGTGATTTCGGTTTCATCCATCCAGAATGCGTCAATAGAAACCACTTTTGATTGAGTAGAAGAGGCCCAAGTAGCATCTTGGTCGTTAAGGCCCATGGTGAATGAACCTTGTTTAATAAACACCATTCCGTAGGGATTAGGTTCTGACCATGCAGTACCTTCAATACCTACTAATTCTCCGCTACCTGAGTTGCTACAACTCGCTAAGACTAAAGTCGCCAATAAAGGTAAAAGTAACTTTCTCATTGTTAATTTAAGGTTGTACTTATAAGTATCTTATGCTTTTATATTTATTTTTCTTAGACAAATCAATATTGAAACTATACGAAAGCGAAACTTCGTGCGATCCGGCTGAGTTAATCAAACTAGATGTTGGCAAGTCAAATGAGTAAGCAATGTTTAATCCATTTAACACCCTAATACCGACCATGAAGATAACGGCACCATCTATTCTATACCCTAAACCGCCCCAATATCGCTCTTTGTATTCTAAATTGGCGTTTGCAATACCACTCCAAGAGGCAAAATCCGTGTTGATAGCAGCTGATACTTTCAACTTATATAACGGATTTGTAAAAGAAATATTGTATCCGCCTAATATTATTAAGTTTCGACTTTTGTCGAACAGGTTTGTCTCACTTGTGTTGCTTAGCCTGTATTGTGGTGCTAAGATATTCAAGATCGAAATACCCGCAAACCATGTTTTGTTTTTAAACAAGACTCCGGCACCAAGATCCATCTTAAAGTCGTTACCGTTGGCTTGTGCAATACTCGGATCGTCTGGCGAGTGGTATTCGCTATCAACGGTATGTAAGCGCTCTGTATCGTAACTTACGGTGGTAAAGTTAATCGATATACCCGCACTTAAATAACCATCCTTAATCGGAATCCGGTATGCATAATCAAGATTCACATCTTGAAAGCGAAATAACCCCACCGTGTTGTCGTAAAAATTAATGCCGGCACCGTGTTTGGTTTTCGCAATGTTGAAACCGATATCTGCTCCAACGTTATAAACAATAGGTGCTCCTTCAAATCCAGCGTATTGCGATCGGAAGCTGCCCCCCACGTTTATCATATCATTGTGTCCTACCGCTGCTGGGTTGCTAGGAATCAAGTTGTTCATGTATTGGCTAAACATGATGGCTTGCTGCGCTAGCGAGGGCGTTAAAACACCTACAAGAAAGACAAAACCAATAAGAATTTTTTTCATACTTTATGTTTGTATGGACCTTATCCGTTGTTTTCTTGTTATTTTTTTAGCATAAGCTAGGGTGTTATTTCTGCAAATATAAGAAAAAATAACAAAAAAAAGAAAATTTTAATATTCGTCTTCGTTAAAGAAGAAATCTTCCTTACTAGGATAATCTGGCCAAATATCTTCGATGGTTTCGTACACATCTCCCTCATCCTCAATTTCTTGCAAGTTTTCAATTACTTCAAGAGGGGCTCCTGAACGAACTGCATAGTCAATCAACTCGTCTTTAGTGGCAGGCCATGGGGCATCTTCTAATTTTGACGCTAACTCTAGTGTCCAATACATTGTTAGTTAGTTTATTACGTAAAACAAAAACGATATGCTCATAACAAGCGTTTGCAAAGATAAGGAAAAAATAGCGATAAACAATATTGTATCCTCTATTTTTCTGCATTCTGTTCATAAATTCTACCCAAAACAAAAAAATAGTCGGAAAGTCGGTTGATGTAAACGGCTGCTTTTTCTTGGTTGGTTAGTAGCTTAATTTGGTGAATATTTCGTTCAGCTCTTCGACAAATGCATCGGCAAATATTGCACAAAGCATTGCATGCAGTGCATCCGGGTAGTAAAAAAGATTGAATGGACGGAAGTTGTTCGTCTATTTGATCTATTTGTTGCTCAATTTGTTGTGTTTTTGCCTCGTCAAAAGGGTGGTTTTGGTCCCATTCGGGGTTGTCGTTGGCAAAAAGGCTATTGATTAGCACGAGTGTTTCTTGTATGTTGACAAGTGAGGTGTGATGATCGGTGCAAACGGAGTGTTTAAGTAGTCCAATAAAACTGCTTAGCTCGTCCAATGTGCCGTATATTTCTAAATGAATATCGGTTTTTGCTACACGTTTGCCACCAATGAGTGATGTGGTGCCTTTATCGCCGGTTTTGGTATAGGGTTTCATGTTGATTAAAATTTAATCTTATAGTGTGCGGGTTTTAGCTCTGGATTAAAAAACAAGATACCTACATGAAATAAATCAACGCTTACCCTCACTTGTGGATGTTGGCGTATGATATCCCACGCTTCTTGCATGCCTTCTGACCAGTGAATATCATCGAAGACAAAAACACCGTTGGTACTAACCTTTTGCAGGCATTGCTGAAAATAAGAAAGAGTAGGCTCTTTTTGGTGATTGGCATCGAAAAAGACAAAGTCTACCGTAGAAAGTTGTTTTAGGGTGGCAGGCAAGGTTTCAGCTAAATCGCCAATGCAGAGTTGGATGTTTTGTGCATGGGCATTTTTAAAGTTGATAGCCGCAATCTTGGCGGTTGCAGGGCAGCCTTCAAAGGTGTAAACTTGTGCGTTTGTGTTGCCTTGCGATAGGTACAATGTGCTGGTTCCTAGGCAGGTGCCAAGGTCAAGAATGGTGCTTGGCTGGTAGGCTCTTACCATGCGAAACAGCAGTTGTGCTTCTTTAGCCGATTTGGCACTGCGCTTTACTATATCACAAATGGTGCGTTCTCTAGAAACGCCTGTTCCAAAATCGGTTACATGAATGGTTTCTTTGTCGTTGCGTAGATTTTGGCGTATTTGCTCAATGGTGTGGTAGGCATAATAAGGATGTTTTTCGTTTTTTATATCGGTAATAAACGAAAAAATAAAAGGGGAATGCACACCATCACCTCTTTTAGAATGCGATGAAAACCAGTGCCTTATGTATGCTTTTATTTGAAACCAACCTTGTTTCATGCCATCAAAGGACTGATGCGGTCAATAAGTTCTTGGCAGAGTGCCGATTTTTTGACAATGTGTTCTTGTACCTCCTGTACAAATGGATTGTTTTCAAATTGACCACGTACATTGATAAAGTCGAGTTGTTTGGTGGTTTCGTCTCCGTCCACACCAAAACCTGTTTTAGAGATGAGTGTAAACTCTTTCTTGGCATCCTCGTATAGTAGGTTGTCTAAATCTACGACACTTTTTTTCCAGGTTTGTGCCAAATCAATGATGTCTTGGATGGTAAATTCGGTGTATGGTTTGTTTAGGCGTTCTTCTATTTTTTGAAGTGCCCAGGTCCATTCGTATTGATAATAGTTGGAATGGATTTCTTGGAAACGTTGGTTGATGGCCTCGAGCGAACTTAAAATGCCGTTGTCAACATCGTTTAGCAGTTTATCTATTTCACTTTGTGGGGCAATCATACCCGATAAATCCACCCACGAACCTGCACCAATGGTGGTATCGGGTTTTAGGCGATTTCTAATCTCGTCAATCGATTTGAATGGTGTGATTTCTAGGCGTTTAATGATAGAGTTGCCTAAAAATTTATTGATGGCCATTTGGTAGTATTTAATACCATTATAAAGCGATGAATGTTTGATAATGGTACTGTGGTAGGTATAGGTTTCGGATGTTTCGCCCGATAAATCTTTTAATGTTTCTAGGATATTGATACCTGCATACATCTTTTGAATGGTGTAGGGACTTAGCAGGTTAAAGTTAATCTGATCTAGTTTTTCTGGGTCTTTGCGTTTGTCGCGTTTGGGCCATTTTTGGGCGTCGCGAATGGTGCCCACACTACGTAGGTTTACGCCGGGTACAATATAGGTGTCATCGTCGTTCTCAATAAGGTAAGAGAAAGGCAGGTTAGAGGTGTCAGAGTGGTGATGGTGTCTACCCATAACCAACGAGAAAGCACCAATTTTTGCGGGCCATAGTATGTAGGAATCGCTGGTGGTTTTAGAGCCTCTTTCAACCACACCTTGGTGAATAGGGCCTAATTTGTACATGTGGTTACTTTGGTTAGAACCACTGCCTGCATTCAAGAACGAGAACATGCCGGCAATGAGCAGGCTTGACTTGTGGTGGGTTACTGTGAAGGGACCGCCAAAGATAGCGCAAGCTTCTCCGTGGAAACCTTGGCAGTTGCTAAAGTAAACCGAATCGTAAATAGAGAAGTGTTTACCTAGTTGTGTTCCTTGGCCAATAAAGCAATTTTCGATAAGGGTAGCTTCGGTTACTTGCGATCCCGACGAAAGGATGAAGTTTTTGGCCATTACACCGTTTCCTATGTAGATAGGGTCGGAAATGTTACTGTTGATGCTACCATTCTCAAGTTCGTTTACACTTTCTAATTGGGCATAATCGCCAATGTGTATGTTCTTGATATTACCGCAGCTAGCAATGCGCACTTGCTTGCCAATAAAACCATAGTCGGAACTGATTTTATTGGTATAGTCTTGGATAAGTTGATCGATGCGTTTGATGGTGTCTGCACGGTGACGGTACAAGGTCATAATATACGCCAATTGCGACGATAGTTTGTTGCAAATAGCGATAGAACGGCCACCTGTCTCGTTTAATACCGATACGCGTATGCCATTGCCAAACGACGATTTACCTGTGGTGGTAATGCATTCTGTGTCTTCGATAAAGCAATCGTCGCTAATTTGGTAGTTGGCGATGTAGCGATGAATGCGCGAAATGTACACATTGTTGCCAATGGAGCAGTTGTGAATGCTAGAATGGTAGATACCGCTGTGTCTAGGGATACCACCGTCCAGAATAAAGGTGTTTTCAAATACACCCAGTTGTATTTTACCCGTAAAATGTACGTGTTTAATGTACTCAGGGGTAAATGCTTGAGCTACTTCAATGTTGTCCCAATTATCGCAGGTGCATTGTTGTTTTTGCAACTGACTGATTTCTTCTGAGGTGAGTTTCCTGTATGACATAGGCGGGGTATTATTCGGTTTCTTCGTCGTAAGTTTCGTATAGAAAATCGTTGTAGGGGAAACGTGCTGTATGAATTTCTTTGGCACGGTCGTATAACAACTGTTTTAGTTCTTCTATGTTGATTTTTTCTTTAGCCGATATAAAGATACAATTTTCGCCCAATTTTGACATCCATGTTTGCTTTAATTCTTCTATCGATACATTTTGTGGGGTAGAAGGCATTAAATCCAATTCGTCTTTGGGTTGGAATTCGTAGGCGTCAATTTTGTTAAAGACAATGATGGTGGGTTTTTCGTTCTCTTCTATTTCGTGTAGGGTTCTTTCAACTACCTCCATTTGTTCTTCAAATTGGGGGTGAGAAATATCTACCACGTGTACCCATATATCGGCTTCGCGTACCTCGTCTAGGGTAGATTTGAACGATTCTACCAAGCCGTGAGGCAGTTTGCGTATAAAACCAACTGTATCGGTTAATAAGAACGGTAAGTTTTGAACCACTACCTTGCGTACAGTGGTATCAAGGGTTGCAAACAATTTGTTTTCGGCAAATACATCCGATTTGCTAATCAGGTTCATAAGGGTGGATTTGCCTACGTTGGTATAACCCACCAGGGCAATACGTACCAATTTGCCTCTGTTTTTTCGTTGTACGGTTTTTTGTTTGTCGATACTTGCCAAATCTTCTTTTAGCAACGAAATGCGGCGTAAAATAATACGACGGTCGGTTTCTATCTGTGTTTCACCAGGACCACGCATACCAATACCCCCTCTTTGACGCTCCAAGTGAGTCCACATGCGGGTAAGGCGAGGTAGAAGGTATTGCAATTGAGCCAATTCTACCTGGGTTTTTGCGTGAGCGGTTTGCGCGCGTTTGGCAAAAATATCCAAAA
>JAGCMZ010000155.1 GCA_017646225.1 Paludibacteraceae bacterium
CCTGCTCCCAAAGCAGGTGCGCTAACCGGACTGCGCTACATCCCGAAATCGTGATGCAAAAGTAGTGCTTTATTTTGAACTGTGCAAATATTTCGGCATTTTTTTTAGAAAAAATATAGAATGACCTTCGACTTTATTCGCTTCGCTCATGAAGTTGCTCCCGCTCGGCATAGCTTAAATAAATTTAATCTCTGCTCTCGCTTAATCGCAACTTTTGACCGTCGCGTAGCGACCTACCCTACGTACACCTCTAAAAGCCTAATTTTTTCGGTTTCTGGAATAAGAGCCGTAGGTAAGTTACAGGCGGGAAATAAAATGGTTTCGCCTTGGCAAATTTTTTGGTTGTGTTTTTTGGCCGACGAGAACAAGGCACTTCCTTCCAAGCAAATCCAAATAACAAAGGAGTCAAGTCGTTTGTAATCAAATTTAATAAAGGTATCGGCCTCTATTAAATTGGTAGTAAAATAGCTGCATTCTTGCAATTTTACAGGACGTCCTATGCAGGGTTTGTATGCATTTTTATATTGTCTGTAAAATTTATAGTCAATGGCATCTAGTGCTAAATCTAGGTGCAATTCGCGGGGTTTGCCGTCTTTGTCTAAGCGGTTGTAGTCCCAAAGGCGATAGGTGGCATCAGAGGTTTGTTGAATTTCTGCAATAAACAACCCTGCGCCAATAGAGTGCACTCTTCCTGCAGGCAAGTAAAAGGCGTCGTCCTTTTGTACCGATTCTTTGTTTAGTACCGAACAAATGGTATTTTCTTGAACGTGTTTTTTTACCTCGTCGGGTGTTATTTTTTTGTTGAATCCGCTGTATAAAAAAGCATTTTTGGCAGCATCAATGATGTACCAAAACTCGGTTTTGCCGTTTGATTGATGCTGCTTACGTGCCATTTCGTCGTTGGGGTGTACCTGAATTGACAAATCGGCATTGGCGTCAATAAATTTAATCATCAAGGGAAACTCGTTACCAAAACGTTGGTAAACCGATTCGCCCACCAATAGCTCGCCGTATCTTTCAATTAATTGATTTAATGTTTGGCCGGCTAGATGACCGTTGGATACCACCGATACGTTGTTTTTTACGCCCGATATTTCCCAGCTTTCGCCAATGGTATCATTCACTGTATCCATGCTTTTGTAGGCGCATATTTTATTGCCTCCCCAAAGGGTGGGCTTTAAAATAGGCTCAAAACGCAATGGATAAAGTGTCGATGTGGTCATAATGTATTATTAATCAATAATTTCAAAACCAGTGTAAGGAACCAAAGCTTTTGGAATGCGAATACCTTCGGGGGTTTGGTTGTTTTCTAGCAAGGCTGCAACAATACGTGGCAAAGCCAATGCGCTACCGTTTAAGGTATGGCAAAGCTGGCTCTTTTTGTCGCTGCCTTTGTAACGGCATTTTAGGCGGTTGGCTTGGTAGCTTTCAAAGTTAGATACCGAACTTACTTCTAACCAACGTTTTTGTGCTTCGCTATACACTTCAAAGTCGTAAGTAATGGCCGATGTAAAGCTCATATCACCACCGCATAGGCGTAAGATACGATAGGGTAGTTCCAATTTGTTTACCAAATTCTCTACATGAGCGATCATTTCTTTCAAACTTTGGTACGAGTGCTCGGGGGTATCGATGCGCACAATTTCAATTTTAGAGAACTCGTGCAAGCGGTTTAGCCCGCGTACGTCTTTACCGTAGCTGCCTGCTTCGCGTCTAAAACATTGAGTATAGGCGCAATTTTTAATAGGTAATTCGTTTTCGTTTAAAATAACGTCACGATAAATATTGGTAACAGGAACTTCGGCAGTTGGAATCAAGTACAAATCGTCCAATCCTACGTGGTACATTTGTCCCTCTTTGTCGGGCAATTGGCCTGTACCATAACCCGATGCAGCGTTTACTACAGTAGGTGGCATAATCTCTTTGTAACCAGCAGCTTGCGCTTCGTCTAAAAAGAAATTAATAAGCGCACGTTGCAATCTAGCCCCTTTGCCTTTGTAAACAGGGAAACCTGCACCCGAAATTTTAACGCCCAATTCAAAGTCAATTAGGTCGTATTTTTTAGCCAATTCCCAGTGGGGAAGGGCATCTTTGGGTAGGTCTTCTAAATTACCACCGGTACGTACTACCACGTTGTCTTCGGCTGTTCTGCCCTCGGGTACGTCGGCGTTGGGTAGGTTAGGAATGGTAAGCAAAAGTTCGGTAATGTCTTTTTCGATGCTATCTAGTTGTACCGATAATTCTTTGCTTTGTTCTTTTAATGTAGCTGTTTGTGCTTTTACTTGGTTAG
>JAGCMZ010000021.1 GCA_017646225.1 Paludibacteraceae bacterium
CCTGTCCCACGACCCCCGTCCCTCCTACCAGAAGGACCCGGGCAGGGTCTACGGCATGAGCTTCGCCGGGAAAAACATCCGCTTCCGGGTAGAAGAAAATACACTGATCGTTTTGGAGGTAGTATGACCCGTATTTTATTTGTATGCTTAGGCAACATTTGCCGTTCTGCTTGTGCCGAGGCAGTCATGAAAAAGAAAGTGCAAGAAGCGGGTTTAGAAAAAGCATTCTTTATCGACTCTGCTGGCATACTTTCTTATCACGAGGGCGAAAGAGCCGATTACCGCATGCGCGAGGCAGGATTTCAGCGTGGGTATAACGTAGATAGCATATCGCGTCCTGTAAAAACCGATGATTTTGAAAAGTTCGACCTTATCATCGGCATGGATAACCGAAACATCGACGACCTTTACGACCGCGCTCCCGATGTAGAATCTACCAAAAAGATTCACCAAATGACAGAATATTGCATCCGTCACACCGACGACCACGTTCCCGACCCCTATTATGGAGGCAGAGACGGTTTTTACCACGTCATCGAGCTATTAGAAGATGCCTGCGATGGATTGCTACAGAAACTGATGCCGACCCAATAAGTCGGCATTTTTTTTGTAGATTTTTTGGAGTAAAAACGAATTTATTTTGGCACGTATATACCCAAACAACACCGAGTGTTTTCGCATAGGACGCATGCTATATTTGATTTTTCAAAGAAAGCATCTAAACCTACGGCAACCTTACCCCTCTAGACGCTACTAAAATGCGTTGCCATTGCTCGGCAGAAAGGCGTAAGTCTAGTGCCTCTATGCTGCGACGAATGCGGTCTATATTTCCACTGCCGTTTATGGGAACAATGCCGGCAGGATGCTGCGCAATCCAGGCAAAAATCACCTTATCGATGCCATCTACCCCTATTTCGCTAGCCACGCGGTCTAGTTCGGCTACTATACGATGTGACTTTTCACAATCGGGATGCACCAGTTTTCCCCAAGCCAGTGGCGAATACGCCATAGGGCGAATGCGTTTTTCTTGCAGATAACTCAAATTGCCGTTTTCTAGGTGTTCTAAACAATAAGGCGACACCTCTATTTGGTTGGTGATAAGTGGAACGTTGCAATAAGACTGAAGCATCGAAAAATCGTGCGCATAAAAGTTAGATACCCCAAAATGAAGTACCTTGCCATCGGCGTGTAGTTTATCAAATGCACTTGCCACTTCTGCAGGGTTTAGCAAATACGATGGGCGGTGCAAAAGCAGTAAATCAATGCGATCGGTACGCAAATTTTGCAACGATTTTTCTACCTGCCCCACAATGTAATCGTAACTATAATCGTAAAACTGAATCTGCCTTTGCGGAAACTTATCGCTCTGAATACAAATGCCACACTTGGTAATAATTTTTATGCTATTTCTAAACGATGGATCTAACGCCAAGGCATCTCCCACCAACGCCTCGCAGGTGTAATTACCATAAATATCGGCATTATCGAACGTATCAATGCCCATACTGGCAATGGTTTTCATCTGTCCTAGCAACTGATCGCTGCTAAGGTGCCAATCGTTAATGCGCATTTGCCCATGCACCATCTGCGAAATAGAAAAATCGGAAGAAAGCGAAATCTGTTTCATACTTAAAAAGTTTTACTATCCCTACAAATGTAGAAAAATAAATAAATCCACCAAGCACAAGATAAGAGAAATAATTTTTTGCTACCTTAGTGGAAACTTATTGCACCTTCAATGGGTTTAAAATAATTTAGTATATTTGCAAAAGGGGTAGTATAAAATAAGTATTTATGAAAAAAACAATTATTCTAGCTTTATTGACAATTATGGGATTTAACGTTGCGTTAAATGCTCAAGAAAGCATATCGTATATAAAGGATACTGGTTCGTGGTTTTACGTGTACAACGACAAGGGTAAAAAGATTACTACCATGTCTAATAGCAGCAAAAAATTGGTTGGCTGGGGAAGTGACTTTTTTATTGTTGAAACGAGTTCATGGTTCTATATTTATGATATGTACGGCAAGAAAATAAACGTTCTAAGCAACTCTTATGGCAGAATTGTTTCTGTATCTGCCAATACTTTTACTATGGAAAATGGTTCATGGCTATACATTTATAGTCGCGAAGGAAAGAAAATTAAAACAATTTCAAAATAAACAACAATATAACACACAAAAATTTTCCTCATGAAAAAGACATTTATTTACTTAAGTATTATGGCGCTTATGGCAAGTTGCAACGTTAAACAACAAGAAGAACAACAAATAACAGCTACTCCTATTGTGGCAGCAGAAACCATTCAACTACAAACTCCTAGCAAACAAGGGGGTGCAAGCATCAATGAGGCGCTTTGGAATCGTAAATCTTATCGTGATTATGCCAACGAGCCGCTTACTCTTGAAGAACTTTCGGGTGTTATGTGGGCAGCAGCGGGTGTAAACCGTGCAGATGGTCACCTTACCGCTCCATCGGCCTTGGCACTCTACCCTATTCAAACCTACGCGTTTTTAGAAAGCGGTGTTTATTTGTACGATGCTAAAACCAACACCCTAAACCGTAAAGTAGAGGGCGACTACCGCAGCTTGGCTACGCTTCAAGACTTTGCCAATACCGCTTCGCTAAACATTGTTTATATTGCAGACTTATCGGTGTACGACGGCAGAAACATGGATGCAAACAAGGTGGCTGTGCTTTGTGGCATGGATGCAGCTGGCTATGCAGAAAACGTAAACCTATACACTGCAGCAAACGGTCTTAAATCCATTACCCGTGGCGGTGCTAAAGCAGAACAAATTTTAGAACTTTTGCAACTTGACCCAGCAAGATACGCATTCACCCTTGCTCAAACCGTAGGAAAATGATAAAGATACTTTTTGTTTGTTTGGGCAATATTTGCCGTTCGGCTTGTGCCGAGGC
>JAGCMZ010000156.1 GCA_017646225.1 Paludibacteraceae bacterium
AAGACATCAACCAAGTTTTGAAGATTGGCGACGAAGTTCAAGTAGAAGTTCTTGAATTTGACGGTGAACGCAAACGCATCACATTGTCTCGCAAATCTCTTCTTCCAAAGCCAGAGCAACCTGCTCAAGCACCAGCTACAGCTGACGAAGAGTAATTAACAAGTTAACTACCGTTTTCTACGAACAAAGATCACTCCGACTTTTTTCTTGGATAACGGCAAATAAAAAATAAGGAGAAAACTAAAATGACAAAACAAGAAATCATTGCTAAATTCGGCAGAAAAGAGGGCGACACAGGTTCCCCAGAAGTACAAATCGCACTTTTGACAGAACGCATCAACCACTTGACAGACCACCTCAAGTCTCACCAAAAGGATCACCACTCCCGTCGTGGTCTTTTGCAAATGGTAGGTCGCAGAAAGGGTTTGTTGGACTACCTCAAACAAACTGATATCGAAAAGTATCGTGCAATCATTGCTGAACTCGGTCTCAGAAAATAATGATGATATTAAAGGGAATAGGAGGACGGAATACATCCTCTTGTTCCTTTTTTTATTTTTTGCAGTAAAAACAATACTGCGCGGTAAAATATGGGAAATCGCATGAGCGGTTTTCGTGAAAGAAAGGAGAAAGAAAATGGAAAAATTTAGAAGAATTGACGGCCAAATTGGCAATCGTCAATACCACATCTTCGAAACAGAAGTTGGTGGAAGAACAGTATCTGTAGAAATCGGCAAATATGCAGAACAAGCTAACGGCTCCTGCATGGTTCAATGTGGCGAAACAGTAGTAATGACAAACGTTACTCTTGCTGCAAAACCAAGAGATGGAATCGACTTCTTCCCTCTTGGAGTAGATTTCGAAGAAAAAATGTACTCCGTAGGTAAAATCCCCGGAGGTTTCAAAAAGCGTGAAGGTCGCGCTAGCGACAAGGCAATTTTGACATCTCGTCTTATTGACCGTCCAATCAGACCTTTGTTCCCAAAAGGATTTTTGAACGACGTTTCTGTAATTTGTACAGCAATGTCCGTTGAACCTGATATTCAACCTGAAGTATATGCTATGATGGGTAGCTCCATTGCACTTAGCATTTCCGATATCCCATTTGCAGGTCCTACAGGTAGTGTAGTTGTTGGCTATGTTGATGGGGAATACATCATCAACCCAACAAACGAACAAAAAGAACGTAGCCGTTTGCACCTCAACCTTGCTGGCACAAAAGATGCCATCATGATGGTTGAAGCTGGCGCAAGCGAAATCTCCGAACAAGAAATGCTTGGTGCTATCTTGTTTGGTCCCGAAGCTATCAAAGAACAATGTGCTTTTATTGAGTTCATCCGCGACTCCATCGGTAAGCCAAAGGCAGACATCGAACTTCACCTTGTTTCATCCGAACACGAAGCAATCATCCGCGAATATGCTGATGAAATGTTGACAGAAGCTCTCAAGACATTTGATCGTTACGAGCGTCAAGCTAACCAAGACGAAGTTGAAAAGAAATGTGTTGAACACTTCTCCGTTGTAAACCCTGCTGTTGTTGACTCCATTGGCGACACACTCTACAAAATGACAAAGGAAAAGATTCGCGCTAGAATCTTGAACGAAGGCATCCGTCCAGACGGTCGTAAGACAGACGAAATTCGTCACATCTGGTGTGAAGCTGGTATTTTGCCAAGAGTTCATGGTAGCGGTGTATTCAAACGTGGTATGACTCAAGTTATAAAAACTGCAACT
>JAGCMZ010000157.1 GCA_017646225.1 Paludibacteraceae bacterium
CATCGGTTAGCAACCCAGGCAACTTTATTGTACGCATTGGTACCCCTATAGAAAAGGTACTAGAAATGGCGGGAGGCATTCCTGCCGATACAGGTAAAATTATTGGCGGTGGCCCTATGATGGGTAAAACCTATAGCCACACCAATCATCCCGTAAACAAACGCAGTTCGGGACTATTGTTGCTACCCGAAGCGCTGGCACAACCCCTAGAAGAAAAGAATTGCATTCGTTGTGGCAAATGCGTGCAAAACTGCCCCATGGGCTTGGCACCTTACCTATTGGCTACCCAAGGCGAAATGGCACTTTGGGACGACATGGAACAAGAGCAAGTTGCCAACTGCATTGAATGCGGATGTTGTACGTTTACTTGTCCCAGCAATCGTCCTTTGTTGGATTACATTCGCTACGGCAAACAAACCGTCATGGCCAATATACGTTCACGCGCTCAAAAATAACCTAGCATGAAAAAATGGATTGTATCTTCGTCGCCCCATGTACATAGCGGCGACTCTGTTCAAAAAAATATGTTGTACGTGCTTTTGGCACTACTACCCGCCTACTTGGTATCGCTTTACTACTTTGGCGTAGGAGCTTTGGCAGTAGGACTCATTGCCGTGGTTGCCTGCATAGGCATCGAGGCCCTTATACAACGCTTTGTGCTCAAAACCAAGGTAAGCATTAGCGATGGGTCGGCCGCATTAACGGGCTTGCTACTCGCCATGAACCTACCCTCTAACCTACCTTGGTGGATGGTTATTATTGGTTCGATGGCAGCCATTGGATTGGGCAAAATGTGTTACGGCGGTTTGGGTAACAACTTGTTTAACCCTGCCTTGGTGGGACGTGTATTTTTGCTTATCTCGTTCCCTGCAGCCATGACAACGTGGCCTGTTCCCGATCCGTTAACAACGGCTTACATGGATGCGCAAACCGCAGCCACCCCCTTATCGTTTATGAAATTTGATCAAATGCTACCTCCTATTTTTAATACAGTATTGGGTAACGTAGGTGGTAGTTTGGGCGAGGTATCGGCCATTGCCTTGTTGCTAGGCGGTATCTTCTTGTTGTGTAAACGTGTTATTACCTGGCATATTCCTGTTAGCATTTTGGCTACCGTAGCCATTTTTACTAGCATTATGCACGCCATCGACCCCATGGTATACGAAGATGCCTTGTGGCACCTATGCTCGGGTGGTTTGCTATTAGGTAGTATTTTTATGGCAACCGATTATGTAACATCGCCCATGACCCCACGCGGACAAATTGTGTACGGCGTTGGCATTGGTCTTATTACGGTAGTAATTCGCTTATGGGGCAGCTACCCAGAAGGTGTATCGTTCGCTATTTTGTTGATGAACGCTGCTACCCCACTTATTGATCGATACATAAAGCCCAAACGTTTTGCAAGTAAATAATATGAAAAAGATAGCATCTACTTTACCTAATATGCTTTTATCGCTTACCATTATAGCGTTAATTGCTGCTGGTTTGTTGGCCTGGGTTAAAACCATTACCGACGAACCCATTCGTTTGGCCGAAGAAAAGAAACAAACCGAAGCATTGAGCCAGGTATTACCAGCCTTTGATAAGATTGAAACCGAAGACGACAAAGACGGCGTTGTATACAAAGCTTATCAAAACAACCATTGGGTGGGCACGGCCGTAGAATGTACTGGCAACGGTTTTAGTGGCGATATTGTGGTAATGGTGGGTTTTGACAACAAACATCAGCTAATTGATTACGTTGTATTAAAACAAACCGAAACCCCTGGTTTGGGTACCAAAATGGTAACTTGGTTTAAAGAAAAAGCCAACATAAAAGGCAGAAAAATGGATTTGAACAATCCGTTAAAGGTGAGCAAAGAGGCGAGCAAAGACGGTGGCGATGTGCAAGCCATTACGGCGGCTACCATTTCGTCGCGTGCCTTTATAGAGGTGGTGAACAATGCTTACCGCATTGCCATGGGGCACGATGCCACCACCGGAGCTACTGACGTAGAATAGTCAAAACAAATAAAAATCATCGATTAGTCGATTCACCGATTAACCGATTAGTCAAAATAATATGAATAAACTTAAAATTGTACTGAACGGACTGATAAAGGAGAACCCCACGTTTGTGTTGATGTTGGGTATGTGTCCTACGCTGGGTACCACCACATCGGCCATGAATGGCCTGGGTATGGGACTCGCCACTACCTTTGTACTTATTTGTTCCAATACCGTTATATCGGCCCTTAAGAAATTAATTCCCGATAGCGTGCGCATTCCTGCCTACATTGTGCTAATTGCTGCCTTTGTAACCGTGCTAGAAATGTGCATGAAAGCTTACGTACCTGCCTTGTATGCTAGTTTGGGGTTGTTTATTCCGCTTATTGTGGTAAACTGCATTGTGCTAGGCAGAGCCGAATCGTTCGCTGCCAAAAACAGCGTATTTGACTCGTCGCTCGATGGTTTGGGCATTGGTTTGGGCTTTACCCTAGCCTTGGGTCTTTTGGGTGCTATTCGCGAGTTATTGGGTGCAGGCACC
>JAGCMZ010000158.1 GCA_017646225.1 Paludibacteraceae bacterium
CTGCAGCGTTGGTAAAACGCCTTAAAAACGATCCTTTAACTGGTGTTGATGCTATTTTATCGGTTGTTCCTTATTACAATAAACCCTCGCAAGAAGGTATCTATCAACACTATGCTGCTATAGCAGAGGCTTCTCCTGTACCTGTTATTATGTACAACGTACCTGGCAGAACCGGTGTAAACATGACTCCCGAATTAACCCTTCGTTTGGCAAAAGATTTTCCAGAAAAACTAGTGGCTATTAAAGAAGCTTCTGGTAACTTGGCCCAAATGGAAACCATTATCAAAGATAAACCAGCCGATTTCTTGGTTATTTCTGGCGATGACGGTTTGGCATTCCCACTTATTACTTTGGGTGGTGCTGGCGTTATTTCGGTAATTGGTAATGCATTTCCACGTGAGTTTGGTAGAATGGTGCGTCTTACTTTGGCAGGCGACTACGACAATGCTCGTGCCATTCATCATCAATTCCTAGATTTATTCAGTTTGTTGTTTGTAGATGGTAACCCTGCAGGTGTTAAGAGCATGCTTAATGCAATGGGTTATATCGAGAATAGACTTCGACTTCCACTAGTGCCTACGCGTATTACGACGTACGAGAAGATACGTCAGGTACTTGATGGATTGAATATCAAATGTTAAATAAAAGCAATTTTATGAGCGAATTTCTGCGTTATGTTCGCCTTCAAAATCCTCACTTACTTCAGTAAGCTCCGGTTTTTCAGGCATCACAAGCCTTGAACTTCGCACATAAAATAACTTTTAGGAGAGGTTTGGCGCACGCCTAAAAATCCCTCCTTTAAAATGAACTATAAATAAGTAACAGTACTCAATAAAAAAATCTCAGCGGTTGCTGAGATTTTTTTATTTCTAGTGACAAGTGACAACCGCGGAGCGGTTCCTAACTAGCGACAACTTTAATAGAACTTTATTCCTCGGAATAAAGTTCTATTAAAGTTATTTCTGGTTTCATGCCGATGCGCATGGGGAACCCTACGTAGCCCAAACCGCGGTTAACGTGCAAGTATTGGCCATCTTGTTGATAGGTGCCATCCCAATAGGGGTGCATAATAGAAGCAGGAGATAGGTGTATACCCCAAAAATCAATGCCCATTTGCATGGCGTGTGTGTGTCCGCTAAGGGTTAGTAGTACATTTTTGTGTTGCCTGATGGAATCTTGCCAAGCAATGGGATCGTGCGATAACATAATAGCTACAACGCTGTCTGGTACGCTTTGCATGGCTTTGCTCACACTGCCGTGCGAACCAAAAGGTGGGCGACTGATGTTTTCTACACCGCAAATAAAAATGGAATCTTGTCCTTTCTTGATAACAGCTGCTGAGTCGTTGAGCAATTGAAAACCTAATTTCTTGAAAGCATTGTTAACAGCAAGGGTATTTTGCAACGAATCTATATCGTTGCGCCATTTGTTGTAATGCGAGTAGTCGTGGTTTCCTTTGCAAGCCCATTTGCCATCGCGCGCTTCTAGTTGTTTAAAAAGTTCTTCCCAACCAATGGTTTCATCGGCATAACAGTTTACCAAATCGCCCGTAAATACCACTAAATCAGGTTCTAGGTTGTTGATGGCTTGGGGATGTTGTCTTACCCAATACTCATCTTTTAGCAAACTACCTAAATGCAAATCAGATAGTTGTACAATGCGATAACCGTTAAACGATGGTGGTATTTGCGATGATTTAATGGTAACCGTTCGGGTTTCTATTTGTGTTCTGCCTATGCACAAGCCATACATTACCAAAATTAAACCTATGGCAGCAAATGATACACCCAAACGATGTTTGTCAAATAAACCAAATGGCAGGTATAGCCACTTGGGAACATAAATAGCAAAAAAGATGGTGCCAAAAATAAGCACAGGCAGCATATGTGTGGCATATTTCATACCCACCACCATGCCAATTATGGACAAAACAAACAAAACATTGGTAATAATTTGTACATACAACAATGGTTTGAGTTTTTGTTTAATCGCTTTGTACCACAACAAAACATCGGGCAATACGCAAAGCAGTAAAACGCCTAGTATATAAACTATAAGGTGCATTCTATTTGTTGACTTTCTGGGTTAACATCGACCGTAAAGGTGCTTCCAGTTGGTATATCTTCGCTTACCAATTTTTCAGAAATGGCGTTTTCGATGTATTTCTGAATGGTGCGTTTAAGCGGACGGGCGCCAAATTGCAAATCGTAACCTTCTGTAGCCATCTTGTTTTTGGCGACATCGGTTACAACAAGTTGATAACCAATTTCTTGGATGCGTTCCAATACTTTTGCCAATTCGATATCGATAATTTGGATGATATCTTCTTGCTTCAATTGGTCAAAGATAATAATCTCATCGATACGATTTAAAAATTCGGGCGAAAAATTCTTTTGCAAGGCCTTGCGAATGACACCTTGGGCATACGATGTGTCGGCCTGACGTGCTGCGGTAGCAAATCCGACGCCTTGGCCAAAATCTTTTACCTGACGGGTACCGATGTTAGATGTCATGATGATAATGGTGTTCTTAAAGTCCACCTTTCTGCCATTGCTATCGGTTAGGCAACCTTCGTCCAATACTTGCAACAGCAAGTTGAATACATCGGGGTGTGCCTTTTCAATTTCGTCGAACAACACAATAGAATAGGGGTTGCGGCGTACTTTTTCGGTAAGCTGACCGCCTTCTTCGTAACCCACGTATCCGGGAGGCGCTCCAATTAGGCGCGATACACTGTATTTCTCCATGTATTCTGTCATATCGATGCGGACCATGCTCTTTTCATCGTCAAAAAG
>JAGCMZ010000159.1 GCA_017646225.1 Paludibacteraceae bacterium
CCGATAACGTGCCCTATGCAGGCAACGGCCATGTGCTAGACAACTGGGATTTGAGTGTTAAACGTGCTACAGCCATTGTACGTATTTTGTTGGAAAACAAAGATTTGGAAGCATCGCGCGTAATGGCAGCGGGTCGTGGCGAGTTTAACCCCATCGATACGGCCGATACCAAAGAAGCCCGTCAAAAGAACCGTCGTACCGAAATTATTCTAACCCCCAAACTAACCGAGCTGTTGCAGTTGTTTGAATAATTGATTGCGAGGTGATCATCATCGATTCATCGATTCACCGATTAGTCAATAAAAATGATTTTTAGAAGCACCATACAGATTCCAAAAGCAAAGCAAGCCATAACCCACCACAATGGTGTGTTGTGCATGGGTTCGTGCTTCGCCGCCAACATCGCCCAAAAAATGCAGCAAGCCGGTTTCACCACCTGCTACCCCCTTGGAGCCTTGTACAACCCACAATCCATTGCACAAGGCCTCCAATACCTGCAAAAAGGTACACCCTTGCAAGAAAACGAACTATTTTACCACAACGAGCGTTGGCACCACATCGATTTTCATAGCGATTTTTCGCACACCGATAAAGCCACTGCGCTCCAACAAATGAACCAGACCATAGCCGCAGGACACCAAGCATGGCAAAACAGCCAAGTGCTGGTGCTAACCCTAGGAACCGCCTGGTGTTATACCTGGAAAGAAACAGGCAAGGTAGCCGGCAATTGCCATCGCCTACCCGCAGATCAATTTGAGCGCAGCAGGCTATCGTTAGAACAAATCGTAGCCTGCCTAAACGATATTTGCAGCCAGGCTGCCGACAAACAAATTATTGTTACCGTCAGTCCCATTAGGCATTGGAAAGACGGAGCGCACCAAAACGCCCTCAGCAAAGCCTTGTTGCTGCTTGCTTGCGAGCAATTGGAAGCACAACACAGCAACGTTACTTATTTCCCATCGTACGAAATTATGATGGACGAGTTGCGCGACTATCGTTTTTATGCCGACGATATGATGCACCCATCCGATATGGCCGTGCAGTACATTTGGCAACGGTTTTCCGAAACCTTTTTTAGCCCAGCTACCCAACAAGCCTGCGCCGATTGGCTGAAAATTGAACAAATGAGAAGCCACAAGCCCTTTAATACCCAAAGCGAGGCTTATAGGCAGCTGCAAGAAAAAATTGCCTCCATGCTTCAAATTTGGGAAAAGAAATATTTTAGGGCGAAGCCTGAATAATTGTTAAATCGTTAAATCGATGAATCGCCTAAACGCCTAAACGACTAAACAAAAAAAGCACATGAACAAACAGAAAAAAGAGAACCCCTTGCTAAACATATTGATTAGCATTGTGATACCCGCTGTTATCCTTTCCAAATTTAGCACACCCGAATATTTGGGCGTGATACCTGGTTTTCTCATTGCCCTTGCTTTTCCCATTGGCTTGAGCCTTTACGAACTCATTGTGCAAAAGAAAGTGGGCTTTATAGCCATTCTTGGTTTTGTAAGCATTTTGCTTACCGGCATTATTGGCATTTTAGAAATACCTACTAAATGGTTAGCGGTAAAAGAAGCTGCAATACCCTTGCTAATTGGTTTGGCGGTACTCATTTCGCAATACACCAAGTATCCCCTTATCGAAAAAATTATTTACAACGAGCAATTGCTCAAGTTGCCCCTTATTGAAGAACGCCTGCAAGCCAACGGTACCGATGCACAGGTAAAAAAGACGTTACGCAACGCCACTTGGATGGTAGCCGCATCGTTTTTGGTATCGAGCATTTTGAACTTTTGCGTCACCAAATACATTGTGGTAAGTCCTGCCGGAACCGAAGCCTTTAACGAAGAATTGGGCAAATTAACCGCCATTAGTTACCCTGTTATTGCCCTACCCTCTACCTTAGTGATGGTAATAGCACTTTGGTATTTAATAAAACAATTAAAAAAAGCCACAGGGCTTAACATGGAAGAAATGTTGGCGATGAGCTAGTCGCTGCGCGACGACTAATCGGTGACGTGTTGATGAACGAATGTGAATAATCGACTAATCGGTGAATCGGTGACGAATTGATAAACGAATTTGAATAATCGACTAAACGAATTTCAGTGCGAGCCGAAAGCAGAGTCAAACTTGTTTGAACTATGCTGAGGCGATGCCTGAAATCATGAAAAGCGAAGCTTTGAATACTAAACGACATATGACCACAACAGAATTATCAAAAATACTAGGTAATCCGCGCAATAAAGCGTGCGAAGAATATACAATAGACTATCTTTTAATAGATAGTCGCAACTGCGTATATGCCGACAAAAGCCTTTTCTTTGCATTAACCAGCAAAACCGGAAACGGGCACAAATACATTGACGAATTATTGCAACAAGGCGTTAAAAATTTTGTAGTAAGCCACTACAACGAGGCATGGAACGAGGCCGAAGCCAACTTTTGGGTGGTAGAAAATACCCTTTCGGCGCTTCAGTTTTTGGTACAAGAACACCGCAAGCAATGTCACATTCCAGTTATTGGTATTACAGGCAGCAACGGCAAAACCATTGTAAAAGAATGGTTGTACACCTTGCTTCAACCCTACTATCGAGTGGTGAGATCGCCCAAAAGTTTTAACTCGCAAATTGGGGTTCCGCTATCGGTATGGAACATGCACAAAGAGCACCAATTGGGCATTTTTGAGGCAGGCATATCGACCATTCTTGAAATGCAACACATTGCTCCCATCATTGCCCCTACCATTGGTATTTTTACCAACCTGGGCACAGCCCATCAAGAAGGTTTTGAATCGACCGAACAAAAATTGTACGAAAAATTGCAACTCTTTACCCATGCCCAAACCTTGGTGTACAGCAAAGAGTATCCCATAGAAAGTTTGGCGGCGCAACTGTTGCCAAACACCCAATTGGTTTCGTGGAACTTCGACGACCCTACTGCCACCGTTAACGTGCACATTGAGGCGCAAACCACCACCCAAACAAAGTTATGGGTTCAACCCAAAAACATTGCACCAAATCACCAAATCACCGCATCACCGCATCACCAAAGCGAAGCGCATTGCTACACCCTGCCTTTTGCCGATAAGGCATCGATAGAAAATGCCATGAACGTATTGGTAACGTGCATTTTGTTGGGTTATCCAGAGGTAGATGCTGCGCAATTGGCACCCGTAAACATGCGTTTATCCATTAAACAAGGGGTAAACAACTGCCAACTGATAGACGATGCCTATACGGCCGACCTTGAGGGGTTGCACGTGGCGTTGAGCGTATTGAGCGCACATTCCGCCAATAAATTTGCCCGCAGAACCGTTATTCTATCCGACTTTCTGCAAACGGGCATCAACGACGACGAATTGTATCTAGCCGTATCGTCGCTGTTGCAAGAAAAGAAAATCGATACCCTTATTGGCATTGGCAATACCTTGCCCAAATACGGGCATTTGTTCCCCATGGAAACCCATTTTTATGCCACTACCAAGCAGTTTTTGGCAACGCATCCTTTGTTTCAAAATGAGATTATTCTGATAAAGGGGGCTCGTTGTTTCCAACTGGAGCAAATTACCGCTTATTTGGAACAAAAACGCCACGAAACGGTTATGGAAGTAAACCTCAACGCATTGGTGCACAACTTTAAGCATTTGCGTTCTTTCTTACATCCCGAAACCAAAACCGTGGCCATGATCAAGGCCAATGCTTACGGATGCGGAGCGGTGGCCATAGCCCAAACGTTGAGCCATTTTCATTGCGATTATTTTGGAGTAGCCGTTGCCGACGAAGGTGTGGAATTGCGCAAAGCAGGCATCAGAACCCCCATCATAATCATGAACCCCGAACCCAGTAGTTTTAATTTGTTGCTCGAAAACAATTTGGAACCCGAAATATACAGTTTTGCGGTGTTGCAACGCTTTATAGAATATGCCGACAAAGAAGGGGTTACCAACTACCCCATTCACTTAAAATTTGATACGGGCATGCACCGTTTGGGTTTTGAAAAACAAGACCTACCTCAGCTTATCGACCTGTTCAGGCATACCAACGTGGTAAAAGTAGCCTCGGCATTCTCGCACCTAGCAGCTGCCGAAGACCCCGATATGGATGCCTTTACCAAAAGCCAGATAGACTTGTTCGAGGCGTGCACCAGCACCCTGCAATCGACCTTGCCTTACCCTTTTTTACGCCACATCCTCAACACATCGGGCATACAACGTTTCCCCTTGCACCAGTACGACATGGTACGCATGGGCATCGGTTTGTACGGCGTGGGCATCGACAGCCAATCGCCCATTCAAAACGTAGCCACCCTTAAAACGGTTATCTTGCAAATAAAAGAGTTGAAACAGGGCGAAACCATTGGTTACAACCGCAAAGGCGTATTGTTGCGCGATAGCAAAGTGGCCGCCATACCCATTGGTTATGCCGACGGATTGGACAGGGCCTTTGGAGCAGGCAATGGTTATGCCTTGGTACGTGGCCAAAAGGCACCCTTCTTGGGCAACATTTGCATGGACGTTTGCATGATAGACGTAACCGACATCGAAGATGTTTCCGAAAACGACACCGTTACCATTTTTGGCGACGATTTAACCATTAGCGATTTGGCACAAAAAACCAAAACCATTCCATACGAAATATTAACCGGCGTTTCTGCACGTGTAAAACGCGTTTATTACCAAGAATAATATGAAAAAGACCCTTTTTATTGCCATTGTAGCCCTTGTTGCAGGCCTAACCGCTTGTACCAAACCCTATCCTTATACTGCCGATAATCAACTATTGGAAACCAATCCTTGCGTGGTAACAGATGTGGCCATGGAGGTAAAAATTCCCATCGGATTCAAGGTAATTAGCCAAGCGTACGTAGACTCAATCGCCAACGTTCGTACCATGGAAAACCCATTCGATATGAAATTGTTGCGCGTGTACGCCGATACCTTGCTCAATGCCAACATCAGTTTATCGGCTATGAGTCATATCCCTTACGAAAAAACCGAAAACGAACTCGATTTTTACGAAACATCGTACAATGCCAACGGTTTTTGGGACACCATTTCGTTAACCCGCTATCGCACCGAAAACTATCCCAAGATTATTTGGCTCGAAATGCAAAATGCACAACGCACCTTGGTTCGTACCCTGTTTTACAACGACGAAAAGGCACAATTTTGCATCGATTACTATTTCCCAACCGTATATTATGCCGATTTTATTGCCTTTGTACAATCGTCGGTAGCATCGGTTAAGCCCAATCAAGAACTTCAAATTACCATGCAATGAAAAAAGCCAATTGGCACATACATTACAAGCAGTTAATGGACAGTTGCCGCCATTTTGTTAACCACGAAATGGTGGGCAAAATTCAAGGCATTTACCGCCAAACTGCCTTGCCCGATGGGTTCGATTACAAGGTATCGCAAGCCATGCAAATTGCGCACATTGCCGTTACCGAATTAGGATTGGGCAACTCGGCCATCATGGCGGTTATGCTGTATCCGTTGGTGAAGGACAAACTGTACCAAGCCGATATCGAAGCCGAATACAACGTAGAAATTGCCACCATCCTAAGGGGCATGGTGCGCATTAAGCAGTTGTATTCCAAAACGCCATCGCTCGAAACCGAAAACTTTAGAAAGCTGTTGCTTACCTTGACAGAAGACGTGCGCGTTATTATGCTGATGCTGGCCGACCGTCTGCATACCATGCGTCATTTGCAACTTAAAACGCCCGAAAAACAACAATACATAGCGCGCGAAACAGCCTTTTTGTATGCGCCCATGGCACACCGTATGGGTTTGTACAAGGTAAAAACCGAAATGGAAGACCTATCGATGAAATACACTGTGCCTTCCATTTACAAAGAAATTGCTGGTAAACTGGCCGAAACCAAACGAGAACGCGACCATTACATTGAACAATTTATAGAGCCATTGCGCCAAAAACTAACCGATGCAGGGCTTACGTTTACCATCAAAGGACGTACCAAATCTATCTTTAGCATTTGGAACAAAATGAAAAAGCAAAATACCACTTTTGAGGGTATTTACGATTTATTTGCCATTCGGGTTATTTTGGATAGTCCCATCGACAAAGAAAAAGCCGAATGCTGGCAAGTATATTCGGTGGTAGCCGATATGTACCAACCCAACCCCAAGCGCATGCGCGATTGGTTATCGAACCCCAAAGCCAACGGGTACGAATCGTTGCACACCACCGTTATGGGCCCTGACGGCAAATGGGTAGAAGTACAAATTCGTACCAAACGCATGGACGAGGTGGCAGAAAAAGGGGTGGCTGCTCACTGGAAATACAAAGGTGTCCAAGGCGAGGCCACCATGGACAAATGGTTAAAAAACCTGCGCGAAGTATTGGAAAACCCCGAGTTGAACGACAACGAGTACCTTGACGAGTTTAAGCTCAACCTTTACGACGAAGAAGTGTTTGTATTTACGCCCAACGGCGATTTGCACAAACTGCCCAAAGGCGCCACCCTGCTCGACTTTGCCTTCGCTATTCACACCCATGTGGGGTCTACCTGCATTGGTGGTAAAATTGGTGGCAAAAACGTTACGTTAAAGTACGTGCTCAACAACGGCGACCAAATTGAGGTCATTACCGCTGCCAACCAAAAGCCACGTGCCGACTGGATTAACTTGGTAGTAACCAGCAAGGCCAAACAAAAAATTCGTCAGGTAATCAAAGAGACGCAAACCAAGCAAGCCAACGCAGGCCGCGAAATTTTGTTGCGTCGCTTTAAGAACTGGAAAATAGAACTAGACGAGTCGCGCTTGTCTAAATTGGCCAAAAAATTAGGATATAAAAACCTATCCGATTTATACATCGAGATAGCCGACGAAGAAATTGACATCCTTGATTTTCGCGACAATTACCTTGACTTTGACAAACGCGAAGAACCCGTTGCTGCGCCTCCCAAAGCCGACGAGTTTACCAAACGAAAATTAAAGCAAGAAGATGTCCTTATCATCAACAACGAAACCAAGGGTGTTCAGTACACCATGGCCAAATGTTGCAACCCTATTTTTGGCGACGAAATTTTTGGTTTTGTAGGCGTATCGGGCGGTATTAAAATACACCGAAAAGATTGCCCAAATGCCCCACAAATGATATCGCGCTTTGGTTATCGCATTGTAAAAGCCGCATGGGAGGCATCGTCGAGCCAACAAAACATTTGTACCCTGTACGTTACGGGCAACGACGATTTAGGCATAGTTACCAACATAAGTTCGCTGATTTCTAAAGAAAAATCTGTAACTTTGCGTTCTATTTCCATCAACTCGGATGCAGGCATTTTTGAAGGCCGATTGGTACTTACCGTTACCAATACCCAAGAGTTGGATAAAATTATTCAAAAAATTCGCACCGTAAAAGGTGTACAACAAGTAACACGTATATAGTATGTTCTCAGGAATTGTAGAAGAAATGGCCACCGTGGTAGGCATTGAGCAAGAGCTAGACAACTTGCACTTTACCCTAACCTGCTCTTTTGTAAATGAGTTAAAAATTGACCAAAGTGTAGCTCACAACGGCGTATGCCTTACCGTGGTACGCATACAAGATAACACCTACACCGTTACCGCCATGAAAGAAACGTTGGAACGTAGCAACCTTGGCAAATGGCAAGTAGGCGACAAAGTGAACGTAGAACGTAGCATGCTAATGAACGGCCGCCTAGACGGACACATTGTACAAGGCCACGTAGACCAAACCGCCATTTGCCAAAGCGTAGAAGACGCCAACGGCAGCTGGATTTACACCTTTGCTTACGAAAGCAATGCCGAAATGGTAAAAAGAGGTTATTTTACGGTCGATAAAGGATCGGTAACCGTAAACGGTGTTAGCTTGACGGTGTGCAACCCTACGGCCAATAGTTTCCAAGTGTGCATTATTCCGTACACCCACGACAACACCAACTTTTGCCACATTGAAAAAGGCAGCATGGTAAACCTAGAATTTGACATCATTGGCAAATACATTAGCCGCATGAATCAACTTTTGTAGAAAAAATTATTAACCAGAATCGTCGGTATATTCTTTGACTTTAATGACGAAGTCATCGATTCACCGATTCACCGATTCACCGATTCACCAACATGACTCCTTTACTAGGTAGCACATTAGAAGAACTAAAGTCCATTGTAAAAGACTTTGGATTGCCTGCTTTTACCGCCAAACAAATTGCCGATTGGCTGTACAAGAAACACGTGCGCAGCATTGATCAGATGACCAACCTGTCGCAAAAGGCACGTGCTGCCCTATCGGAGCAATTCACCATTGGTGTAAGCGACCCTGTACACATCAGCACATCGGCCGATGGCACCGAAAAATACCTGTTTCAAGTAGGCGACAAGCACCACATTGAAAGTGTGTTTATTCCCGAAAAAGACCGTGCTACCCTTTGCATTTCCTCGCAAATGGGTTGCCAAATGAACTGCTTGTTTTGCGCTACCGGCAAACAAGGTTTTGCAGGCAACTTAACCACGGCCGAAATCTTAAACCAGGTACAAAGCATCAAAGAACCCAACAGGCTTACTAACATTGTATTTATGGGCATGGGCGAACCGCTCAACAACCTAGATGCCGTGCTAAAAGCCATTGAAATTATGACGGCCGATTACGGATACGGTTGGAGCCCCAAGCGCATCACCCTATCGACAGTGGGCGTTTTACCCAACCTACCCGCCTTTTTAGACCAAACTAGTTGTCATTTGGCGGTGAGCGTACACGCTCCCTCGGCTTTTGAACGTCGCGAGTTGATTCCTGCCGAAAAAGCCTACCCCATTAACGACGTAATGTCGTTGCTAAAAAAATACGATTGGTCGCACCAA
>JAGCMZ010000160.1 GCA_017646225.1 Paludibacteraceae bacterium
ATGTTTCGTACAAAGATTACAAATGGATGATGGAGTTTACCGAAAAGATGCTCGAAAAAATCTGTATGGATGTAAACGGTACCACCGAAGTAAAAATGGGCGATAACATCATTAGCTTTAAAGCTCCTTTTGCTCGCAAAACCATGACCGAGGCTATTAAAGACTTTACGGGTATTGATATTACCGGTATGGACGAAGCTCAACTACGCGATGTTTGCAAGCAATTGCACATTGAAGTAGACGAAACCATGGGCAAAGGCAAGTTGATTGACGAAATCTTTGGCGAAAAATGCGAAGGTAACTACATTCAACCTACCTTTATTACCGATTATCCCATCGAAATGTCGCCACTTTGCAAACGCCACCGCGAAAATCCTGAGCTTACCGAACGTTTTGAGTTGATGGTAAACGGCAAAGAGTTGGCCAATGCTTACTCAGAGCTTAACGACCCCATCGATCAATTGGAACGCTTCCAAGAACAATTGCGCTTGAGCGAAAAAGGCGACGACGAAGCCATGTTTATTGATATGGACTTTGTGCGTGCGTTAGAATACGGTATGCCTCCTACATCGGGTATGGGCATTGGTATGGACCGTTTGGTAATGCTTATGACTGGCCAAACCACCATCCAAGAAGTATTGTTCTTCCCACAAATGAAACCCGAAAAGCAAGTTAAGAGTCAAGAATCAACCGAAGAATAATATTCTCATGTTGTCCAATTCACCAAGAATCTGTATCATGGGCGGTGGTAGCTGGGCTACAGCTATTGCTAAAATTGCCAAACAAGGCGGTCAACGCATCAATTGGTACATGCGTCGTCCCGAACAAATTGAAAAGTTCAAAGAAACGGGTAGCAATCCATCGTACTTAACGGGTGTTCAGTTTGATGTCAAAAAGATTAAGTTCTATTCAAACATCAACCTAGCCATCAAGAATTCTGATATTTTGGTATTTGCCATGCCTTCTCCTTTCTTAAAGGGCCACTTGGCAAAAATCAATGTTCCGCTGCAAGGCAAAAAAATTATATCGGCCATTAAGGGTATTGTCCCCGACGAGAATATGATCGTAACCGACTATTTTACCAGTCGTTATGGCATTGATCCACAAGATATTGCCGTAATAGCCGGTCCTTGCCATGCCGAAGAAGTGGCCTTGGAACGCTTGTCGTACCTCACCGTGGGTTCTAAGAACCTAGAGTTTGCACAAGCCTTTGCCGACAGAATTGCCAACCCCATGCTAAAAACATCCGTTTCGACCGACGTACGCGGCATTGAATACGGCTCGGTGCTTAAAAACGTGTATGCCATTGCATCGGGTATTTGCCACGGGCTAAAATACGGCGATAACTTCCAAGCCATCTTGGTATCGAATAGCATCCGCGAAATGGCACGCTTTGTAGAAGCTGCGGCTAGCGACGATACCCGTAACATCGAAGATGCCGCTTATTTGGGCGACTTGTTGGTAACGGCTTACTCTAAATTTAGCCGCAACCGTATGTTCGGTTCAATGATTGGCAAAGGCTATTCGGTAAAATCGTCGCAACTAGAAATGGAAATGATTGCCGAAGGTTACTATGCTACCAAGTGTATCAAAGAAATAAACGAAGAATTTAAAGTGGATATGCCTATTTTAGAAGCTTGTTACAATATTTTGTACGAACGCATATCGCCCAACATCGAAATTAAATTTTTGACAGAAAAAATTAGATAATCATAAAATTAAACAACATGCAAGACATTAAATTATCGATCGAAAATTGTTTAGGTTTTGTGTCGGAAGAAACCATTAAAGGTTTTGAAGCACAAGTGAAAAGCAGCGCAGCAACCCTAGAAGCAGGTACCGGTTTGGGTAACGACTTTTTGGGCTGGTTGCACTTACCATCGTCTATTACCCCTGAGTTTTTAGACGATATTCAAGAAACCGCTAACTATTTGCGCGAAAACTGCGAAGTGGTGGTTGTGGCTGGTATTGGTGGTAGCTACTTGGGTGCTAAAGCCGTTATCGACTCGCTATCTAACAGCTTTGAATGGTTGCAACCTAACAAACCTGTAATGGTTTACGCAGGTAACAACATTGGCGAAGACTATTTGGCAGAACTTTGCGAATTCTTAAAAGGCAAAAAATTCGGTATTATCAACATTTCTAAATCGGGTACTACTACCGAAACTGCTTTGGCATTCCGCTTGCTAAAAACTCAATTGGAAGAACAAGCAGGTAAAGAAGCTGCTCAAAAACTGATTGTAGCGGTTACCGATAAAGCAAAAGGTGCTTTGCGTACCTTGGCTACCCAAGAAGGTTACAAAACTTACGTAATTCCAGACAACGTAGGTGGTCGTTTCTCGGTGCTTACTCCTGTAGGTTTGTTGCCTATTGCAGTGGCTGGATTGGACGTTCGTCAATTGGTAGCTGGTGCTCAACGCATGGAACAAGTTTGCGGTGTTGATACGCCATTTATGGAAAACCCTGCTGCTGTTTATGCTGCTACCCGCAACGCCTTGTATCAAAACGGTAAAAAAATTGAAATCTTAGTAAACTACCAACCTAAATTGCACTTCTTTGCCGAATGGTGGAAACAACTTTATGGCGAAAGCGAAGGCAAAGACGGCAAAGGTATCTTTAATGCTGCTGTAGACTTTACTACTGACTTGCACTCAATGGGTCAATGGATTCAAGAAGGCGAACGTACCATTTTTGAAACCGTTATCTCTATCAATACTCCTAACAAAACCTTGGTTATTCCATCGGACGAAGCTAACCTAGATGGTCTAAACTTCTTGGCTGGCAAACGTGTAGACGAAGTAAACAAAATGGCCGAACTAGGTACCATGCTAGCACACGTAGACGGTGGCGTACCTAACATGAAAATTGAAGTTCCTGAACTAAATGCTTACTACATTGGTCAGCTTATCTACTTCTTTGAAAAAGCTTGCGGCATCAGCGGTTACTTGCTAGAAGTAAACCCATTCAACCAACCCGGTGTAGAAGCTTACAAAAAGAACATGTTTGCGTTGCTAGAAAAACCTGGTTACGAAAAAGAAACTGAGGCAATCAAAGCTCGCTTGAAATAATATGACTGATCTATAAAAACCCCACTGCTCTGTTGAGTAGTGGGGTTTTTTATGATGGTGGTGTCTATTACTTATGTCCAAAGGCTTTTTTGAGGGCTTGTGAGATGTTGATGATGAAATCGCCCATGCGTTCTAGCTCGCCCACAATGTCCATGTAGTACACGCTGGTTTGGTAGTTTTTGCCGCCAACTTCAAGGGCTTCAATTTCCGCTTCGCGCAGTTGGTTTCTGAGGTTATTGATGTTTTCTTCGGCTTGGTAGGCGTTGGCGATGTTGGTGAGGGTGCCGTTGTGTGCGGCCTCTAGATTGGTAAGCATCACGCCATACGCCTCGTCTACCATTTGCACCATCGAGGCTATTTTCTCAAGGGTGCCCTCGTCAAAGGTTTTGTTGTGGATGTTGCGTCTGGAAAGGATGCGGCTAATGGCCTCGCCCGAGTCGCCCAACGATTCTAGCTCGCCAATAATCTTGTACATGGCTTTTACCCGCATCGAGGTGGTTTGGCTAATGTCGCCCATCGATACGCCGTTTAAGAAGGCTGCAATTTCGTACTCAATTTTATCGGAAATTTCTTCGTACTTGACTAGCTTAATGCGCAACTCCTCAAACTTGTTGCTATCTTTTTCTGCAATGGTTTGTTGTACGTAACCCAGCCCTTTGCGCGATATTTGAGCAAAATGAATGATTTCGTTAAACGCTTGTTCTGACGAAAGTTCTGGGGTAGCTAGCGGGCCCGCCGAAATGTATTTCAGCCTAAAGGTTTCGTTGTCTTTGTTTTTAGGTGCTTTGATGATCCATACCACGGCCTTTTCGATGTATTTGATAAACCAAATGAGCAAGAAGGTATTAATGGTATTAAATAAGGTGTGCAGCATGGATAACCCGTATAGGGCAGCCGTTGCTTGGGGCGATGCGGCGCCGTTTACTGCAAAACCGTCGGCAGCAGGGTTGGGTAGACCAAATAACTCAATGATGTAGCCCACCAAGGCAAGGAAGGGTTGGAATAGTATTAACGCCCATACAACGCCAAATACGTTAAAGATGGTGTGCGACATAGCGGCACGTTTGGCCGATGTGTTACCCACTGCAGCAGCGATGTTGGCCGTAATGGTGGTACCAATGTTTTCGCCTAGCACCATGGCGCAGGCCATGCTAAAGGGAATCCACCCCATGCTGAGCATAATAAGCGTAATAGCCATGGTGGCCGACGACGACTGAATGACCAAAGTCAGTACGGTGCCAAAGGCCAAGAAAATAAGCACCGAACCAAAACCGTAGCTCGACCAACTTTTTACAAATTCCAAAACCTGGGGTGTCTCGTCCAAATTAGGAACTGATTCTTTCATAAACGAAAGCCCTAAGAACAACAAGCAGAAACCCACAATGAGTTCGCCAATGTTTTGTCGTTGGTTCTTTTTTGAAATCGAAAAAAGGAATCCCAAAGCCATCAGTGGAATGGCCAGGATAGAAATGTCGGCCTTAAAGCCCAACCACGATACCAGCCAAGCGGTTACGGTGGTACCAATGTTGGCCCCCATAATAACGCTAATGGCTTGTGCTAGGGTTAGTAATCCTGCGTTTACAAAGCTCACCACCATCACTGTGGTAGCCGACGATGACTGTATAATTGAGGTAATACCAAGTCCGGTTAATACGCCTTTAAATGGGTTGGAGGTCATGGCCGACAAAAAGCTGCGCAGTTTGTTGCCCGATGCCTTTTGAAGTCCCGAACTCATTAAATTCATGCCGTATAGGAACATACCCAGTGCTCCTAACAGCGTAAAAATCTGTAGAATTTGCATGTTTTATTTATTTAACTAATTGTGTTCTAAAAGGTTGTAAGTTTATGTAGAACCGTTAGCTAAATAACAAGTTTACCAAGGCTGATAAGATAATGTGCAGACTTGGTAACAAGCGATGGAAAATTTAAGGAGTTATTAGAATTACTTACAAAATGCGAATGCATAAATCCTTTATTGCTCCATCCAGAAGAGTAGGAGTAACGAAGGGTATGATAGTTTCGTTTTTGAGTGTTTTGTAAACGCAACAGACTGCTACCCGATGTTTGTTGGGGAAGGCATAGGTCTGCGTGGGCTGAGGCTATAGACAGGTAATGAACATCTACTTCGGGGGTGGTAGTTGGTTGCTGACTTTCTGCAGTAGGAAAGTCAGTTTTTTCTGCGCTACTATCAAAGGCGATGGTAGCAAAAGCAGCAAAAGCGAGGTATAGTAGCCAGTTTTTCACTCGGATAAATGCTCCGTAATTCCCTTTACAAATATACATTTTTACCCAATAATCACCTTGTTTAAGGCATAAAAAAACGGCAACTTCGGGGTAGAAGTGCCGTTTTCTCTTATCTTGTAACGTTATTGATACATTAATCAACAGGATACATCGCATCAATTTCTTTAGCGAACAATTCGTATACTACCTTACGTTTAATTTTTAAGGTATTGGTAAGGTGACCTTGCTCCATGGTGAAAGGTTTTTCGAGCAAAGTAATGCGTTTGATTTGTTCGTAACGTGCCAAACCTTGGTTACGGGTATTTACCATACCTTCATACAAGGCAATGATTTCGGGGTGTTGAATGAGTTCGGCGCGTGTGGTATAGTTGATGCCTTTGTTTTTAGCGATGGGTTCCAATGCGGTGTAATCGGGAACAATGAGCATCGAAACGTATTTGCGTTCGTTACCAATGGCAACGGCTTGTTCTACCAATGCGTCGTCGCAAATAATGCTCTCTAGCATTTGTGGGGCAATGTACTTGCCGCCAGCGGTTTTAAACAAGTCTTTGATACGTTCGGTAATGTACAAGTTATTTTCCATATCAAGGTAACCAGCATCGCCAGTTCTAAAGAATCCATCTTCGGTAAAGGCTTCTTTGTTGGCATCGGGGCGTTTGTAGTAACCTGCAGTAATGGTTTTACCTTTTAGCAAGATTTCGCCTTCGCTCGATATTTTTACTTGCAAATCGGGGATGATTTTACCCACCGAACCGATGATGTAGTTTCTCATGTGAGCATCGTAGCAACATACGGTTGCGCAAGATTCGGTTAGACCGTAACCATAGCAAATCTTAATGTCCAATGCGTGCAAGAATTCATTGATTTCGTCCGATAAGCGAGCACCAGCAACGGGGAACAAGCGTCCATTGTCAATACCAGCTACCTTTTTCACCTTGTTGAACAGTGGTTTGGCAATGAGTTTGTAAGGCAAACCAATTTTCATGGGCGAGCATTTGCCGTAGCGTTTGTATTCCAAGTTGCGTTTGTAACCCAACTTAATAGAGTAGCGGAATAGTTTTTGTACAAGGCTAGGGCTAGACTCAATTTTAGCTTGTACCGCTGCGTACACTTTTTCCCAATAACGAGGAACGGCGCACATAACCGTAGGACGTACCTCTGGCATGATGCTAGCAATAGCAGCAGTGTCTTTGTTTACGTACACTTGAATGCCTTTTTGTAGGCAGAAATAGGTCCATGCACGTTCAAAAACGTGGGTAAGTGGTAAGAAACACATCGAGGTGTCTTTGTCCGATAGCATGTCCAGCAGAATGTTGTGTGTACGCATAATTTCGCTGTAGTTGTACTGGTGCAGCATAACGCCTTTGGGCTGACCAGTAGTACCCGATGTGTACAAAATATTAACCAAATCGTCTTGTGTACTCAAGGCTCTGCGTTGGTTAATAATTTCGGTGTTGGGGTTCTTTTTGCCTATTTCCAAATAATCTTTTAGGCTGATACCACCTTTTACGCCTTTCAAATCTACCGCCGACGACATGGCCACAACGGTGTGCAAGGTTTTAGAGGTTTTTAGAACTTCGCATGCGATGTCGTATTGGTACTGATCGCCTGTAAAAATAACACCAATCTCAGAGTCGTCTACAATAAATTCAATCTGAGAGGTGGTAGAGTTAGCATACATGGGTACCGATACCGCATGTACTGCGTAATTAGCAAAATCGGCCATAATGGATTCTGGCATGTTAGGGGCAAAAATACCCACTTTTTCTTCCGATTTTACTTTCGATTCGATAAGTGCTCCTGCCAACGTTTCTACCTTTTCATAAAATTCGTTCCATGAAACAGGAAGCCACTTTTTGCTTAGTGCATCACGGTAAAACATCGCCGCGCGCTTTCCATACTTCTTAACCTGATCGCTAAGCAGGGTTGATAACTGAAATGGTTTTTGCATAAAATATAAATTATGGATGCATCATATCGTCGATACATCCGCTTTAATTTGATTGAGTTGCACCTTGAAGCTTTTTCTTTTAATGGTCGATAAAGCTTCGTTGCAGGCTTTTTGCTCCGCCTCTTTTTTGCTCTTACCCATGCCTTCGCCCACAAGAATATCCTCTACATACAATTTGGCCTGGAAAGAGACAATGGTTTTGTTGGTATCGTTCGATACAGGGGTGTGGTCAAAACGATAGGTTACCTTTCTACGTTGTGTCCACTCTATGAATTTCGATTTAAAATTAATTTCCCAACGACTCAAACGCTGCATGTCTAGCTTTTGTTCGCGGATTAATTTTAACATGAATTTTTTGCAATAGGCATACCCTCTGTCTAGGTAGATGGCGCCTATCAAAGCTTCAAAAGCATTTCCATTGATATGGCCTTCGTTGTTGTTGCGTCCCTTGTTATTGCTCATAATAAGGGGTTGCAAACCAATCTCAACAGCCAATTTGTCCAATGTATCTCGTTGTACAAGCTTTGAGCGCAAAGTGGTTAGCTCTCCTTCGCGTTGTTCGGGAAATTCGTGGTATATGATATCCGAAACAACAGAACTTAAAATAGAATCACCCAAAAATTCAAGTCGTTCGTTGTTGTATAACTTGTCTTTAGGTCGGTTGGTGTTGCTAGAACGGTGACGCAACGCCAATTTGTATATCTCTAAATCGATAGGAGAGAAACCCAGTATCTTTTTTAAATGAGAATACGGTTCCTCTCTTTTGAAAGCGAACCGTACTCTACCAAAAATATTTTTAATCAATTTTGTACAAGTAAAGGTTTATTGATCAAATTTTTTGATAATGATGCTTGCGTTCTGTCCACCAAAACCAAAGGTATTAGAAAGAGCAGCCTTGATGGTGCGCTTTTGTGGTTGGTTAAAGGTGAAGTTAAGACGATAATCAATTGCTTCGTCTTCGTCGCCAGCAAAATTGATAGTGGGAGGAACAATATCGTTGCATACGGATAGGATAGTAGCAATGCCTTCTACAGCCCCAGCGGCTCCCATTAGGTGACCTACCATCGATTTGGTAGAGCTGATGTTTAGTTTGTAGGCGTGTTCGCCAAACAATTTAAGGATTGCTTTTACTTCCGAGATATCACCCACAGGGGTAGATGTTCCGTGTACGTTGATGTAATCGATGTCTTCTACTTTCATGCCAGCATCATCTAGGGCACGTTGCATTGACAAAATGGCTCCTAATCCTTCTGGATGCGATGCAGTAATGTGGTAGGCATCGGCCGATGCGCCTGTACCGGCAACTTCGGCATAAATTTTTGCTCCCCTTGCTAGGGCGTGTTCTAATTCTTCCAAGACAAGACATCCTGCACCTTCGCCCATAACAAAACCATCGCGGCTTTTGCTAAATGGACGTGAAGCAGTTTGTGGGCTGTCGTTACGGGTAGATAGGGCATGCATGTTGTTGAATCCCCCAATGCCAGCTGCACAGATAGGTGCTTCGGCACCCCCTGTAATCATGACATTAACACGTCCTAAACGAATTTGGTCGATAGCCGATGCAATGGCACTGTTGCTAGATGCACAAGCAGATGAGCAAATGTTGTTAGGACCGCGGAAACCGTATTCCATGGCAATATGACCACTGGCCATATTGGCAATCATTTTGGTAATAAAGAAGGGGCTAAAACGTGGGGTGCCATCGCTAGTTGCGTAATCCATGATTTCTTTTTCTAGCGATTGGATACCACCAATACCTATACCCAAGATAACGCCAATACGATCTTTATCTTCAGTATCAAGCGCAAGTTTAGCATCGTTGATGGCTTCACGAGCGGCTACAATAGCATATTGAGAATAAAGGTCGAATTTACGAGCTTCTTTTCTGTCGAAGTGTTCGGATGTTTGAAAACCCTTTAATTCGCAAGCGAATTGGGTTTTGTGTTTAGAAGCATCAAAATGAGTAATAGGACCAGCGCCGCTTACTCCTTCTAGCATTGCGTTCCAAAAATCGGGAACGTTGTTACCAATAGGAGTAAGAGCTCCAAGTCCAGTAATAACGACTCTTTTCATTATATTAAAGAGGGAAAGTCGCTTATTTTAATTTGTTTTCGATGTAAGCAATAGCGTCACCTACAGTAGCAATTTCTTCTGCTGCTTCGTCAGGAATAGTAACGTTAAATTCTTTTTCGAAATCCATGATCATTTCTACGGTATCCAACGAATCGGCACCTAGATCATTGGTAAAGCTAGCGCTTTCTACTACTTCGTTTTCATCAACGCCTAATTTTTCGACGATGATTGCTTTTACTTTAGCTGCAACTTCAGACATAAAAATAAAATTTAGTTAGTGAATTATTTATTTTAGCAATGCAAAGATAGGTATAAAATCCGAATTATTGCCTTTTTTTAACGAAAAGTATGCACAAAATTCAAAAAAATGTGCAGTTTTTCTAATGATATTATTGTTAATTAGTGTTTAAAATATTGATAATCAGTAAATTTATGAGAATGTTACAAAAATATTAAACGGTCCCAAATAGACTATTTAGGGTGCTTTCTAGAAAGGTATTTTTTGTGGATAAAAAACCTGAAAAATATTAGAACTCCCCATTTA
>JAGCMZ010000161.1 GCA_017646225.1 Paludibacteraceae bacterium
AAAGAGAGTGACTGGCTGTCACTCTCTGATTAATCTACCATTATGAATAAGTCTTTAAGGCTCTACAGATTTTTTATAGGCCAAGGGTGACTTGCCGGTTGCCTGCCGAAAAAATCGGGTAAAATGATTGGGGTAGTTAAAGCCCAACTGCGTGGCTACCTCGTTAACGGGCAACCCTTTTTCGACCAACAATAAGATGGCTTTTTTGATGATTTTATTGCGAATAAATTCTTTGGCAGTAATGCCCAACTCGTGTTTTACTACATCACCAAAATAGTTAGCAGATAAATGAAACTGGCTGCTACACCATGCAACCTGGGGCGGGCCTAAACGACGGGGCAGTTCGCTCCCCTCGGCCAAATACGCATCCAATATCGACTCAAATTGCCTGATTAACTCCGAAGCACGCACCTTTTGGGTATCAAACTGGCGGTCGTAGAATCGTCTGCAATAGCTTAGCAACTGTCCTATACCCAAACGAACCATGTGACCGGTAAACTCGTCATCGGGTGCGCGCAATTCCGATAAAATGGTATTAAAACAGTTCATCATGATGTGGCGTTCGCCCTCGTAAAGGGTGAGTGCATCGCACACCTCGTAATCGAAAAAGTTAAACATGTAAAAATCGCGCCCCAAACCCGTATTAACAGTTAGTTCGGGTTTAAACGCCAACATCCAACCTTTGGGACGGGTACGTGCATCCAACTGCATGCTTACCACATGGCCGGGTTTCATGGTAAACACCGTACCTGCCTGATAAGTCATGTTAGCACCCCGCAGGGTCAGTTCGCCAAATTCGGCATCCATCAATACCACGCAATACATACCAAAGTCGGTGGGCTCGAACAACGACAAATGCGCATCTGCCAAGTTAACCACACTTACCAACGGATGGTATGAAGGTTGATTAAAGAATCGGTTAAATTGGTCTATGTTTTCTATTTTCCGTACCATAGTTGTAGGTAAATTTGGTATAAAAGTAGCTATTTTTTGCTATTTATCAGTAATTTTGGTATGTAAAAATGGTAGTTTATTAGCAAAAAGGTAAAAATGGTAGTTTTTTCCGTAAAATGCGTATGCTTTCAATAAGAGTTTTGCCTTACTTTTGCCCCATCGTTTTGAACTAAATAACTAAAACATAAACCGTTATGGCAGTAAAATTTTATCAATCGGAAAACCAAGTACCCTTGGAAATGCACAAAGTGCGCGTAATACAAAAGCTATCGCTACTTCCTGTAGAAGAACGTCTAAAAAAAATTCAACAAGCAGGTAACAACACCTTCTTGCTAGAAAACGAAGACATCTATTTGGACATGCTTACCGACTCGGGCGTAAATGCCATGAGTGATTTGCAAATGGCTGCTTCGATGCAAGCAGACGATTCTTACGCAGGTTCGGCTACCTTTAAACGCGTAAAAGCTGCTATCAAAGAAGTATTTGGCACCGACAACGTATTGCCAGCTCACCAAGGTCGCGCCTGCGAAAACATCTTGGCATCGGCATTGGTAAAACCCGGTCAAACTGCCCTTATGAACTTCCACTTTACCACCACCAAAGCACACGTTACCCGCATGGGTGGTACCGTAGAAGAATTGGTTGCCGAAAAAGGGTTGAAACCTCAGTCGGACGATCCATTCAAAGGCGACTTTGACCTTAAAAAACTAAAAGCTACCATCAAAGAAAAAGGCGCCGAAAACATTGCCTTTGTACGTGTAGAAGCAGGTACTAACTTGATTGGTGGCCAACCCGTATCGTTAGAAAACATGTTGGCAGTAACCGATATTTGCCACGATAACGGCATTGTGAGCGTATTGGATGCTTCGCTGTTGCAAGACAACATCTACTTTATGAAAACACGCGAGGCACGCTGCAAATACATGGACATCAAAGCCATCTACCACTTGCTTGCCGACCACTTTGACATCATCTATTTTTCGGCTCGTAAATTGAGTTTCTCTAAAGGCGGTATCATTACCAGCAAAGACCCCAAATACACCAAGATGATGATGGAATACATTCCACTTTACGAAGGTTTCTTAACCTACGGTGGTATTGACGTACGCACCATGGAATCGATGGCGCAAGGTTTGTACGAAAGCTTGGACATGGAATACATCAACCAAGGTCCTGAGTTCATCAACTACCTAGCCAAAGAACTAGACGACTACGGCGTGCCCGTCATTTTGCCTGCAGGCGGTTTGGGTTGCCACTTGAACGCAGGTGCATTTGTGCCTAACGTTCCTCACAACCAATATC
>JAGCMZ010000162.1 GCA_017646225.1 Paludibacteraceae bacterium
CCTACAGATTGCGGGTACTTTTTCCCTTCGGTCAACAATACGTCGATAGGTTCAGGGACCGCCCTTTTTCCCTTCGGTCAACAACACGTCGACAAGCTCAGGGACCGGCATTGACTATTTTACCGTATAAATAGTTTGGGTTGGGAAGGCAAAGTTCCAACCTTTTTCGTTAAAGTGCTTTAGGATGGTTAAATTCACTTGGCTTTGGGTTTCGAAAATGTCTGCCCTGCTCTTGATATAATAAATAAAGGTAATACCCAACGAGAAATCGCCGTAAGTGGTAAAAGAAGCAATCACATCTTGCTTGATGGTGCTGATTTGTGTGGGCAATGCCTTTAACCAAGTAATGGCTTCTTGCATGGATTCGGGAGTAGTATCGTACGTTAAACCTAGGTTTAAAGTGATTTTACGAGCATCCTCGGCCGTTACGTTTTCAATTTCGCTGTCTACAATTTTGTAGTTAGGGATGGTTACCAACCTACCTGCCAAGGTACGAATGCGGGTGCTTCGCATGCCAATTTCTTCGACGGTACCGTCAAAACCTGCCACTTGAATACGATCGCCCAACTTAAAGGGTTTATCGACAAAAATGGTAAAGCCACCAAACAAGTTTTTAATGGTATCTTGCGCAGCCAAGGCAAAGGCAATACCCCCAACACCCAAGGTAGTTAGCATGGCGGCCACATCCACACCAAACATACTAATGGCGGTAATAAGAGCGACAATCCAGATACAACCCGATATTATTTTTTGGATGGCTTTTACTGCATTGACATCCAATTTAGATTCTTTATCGCTTGCTACCTTGGGCAACAAATAACTATTCAGTAGGTTTTTGATAAAGCGATTAATTACCCAGGTAATATCGAGCATCATCAAAACCTTAAATGACAACTCGATGTATTCTTCCCAAATGGCAGGCAATACCAATACGTGAAGCGACACGTAAATTCCAACCAATACCAATCCACATACAAATGGCATTTGTAACACATTGATTAGCACATCGTCAAACCTTGTAGGGGTTTTATGAGCCATTTTGCGCAGGTATTTTTTTTCTAATCCTACCATAATACGACCAATTAACCCCACTAAAAGAATAATGCCAAAAGCCATAGCATAGTTTTCCCATGTGTTGTGATAAGAAATAAAATCAAAGAATTCTTTCATATTGCAATAAGTTATATTTATACTTTATGCCCATCGACAAGCTCAGGGACCGCCCTTTTTCCCTATTGGTCAACAACACATCGACAAGCTCAGGGACCGAATTAGGGAGCGGTTATGCGTAATTTTCTATATACGAGCAAATCCACTCGCCTACTTGGGTGGTAGAATAGGCTTTGCCACCTCCTGCCAAATCGGCGGTTACAATGCCTTGATCCATAGAGGCTTGTACCGCTTGGCGAATGGTACTGCCCTCTTGTTGCAAGCCAAAGTGTTCTAGCAACATAGCGGCCGATAGAATTTGTGCCAATGGGTTGGCGATATTTTTGCCGGCGGCTTCGGGCCACGAACCGTGAATAGGCTCAAAGACGGGTGTGCCGGTGCCAACCGAAGCCGACGGCAACAGGCCCATAGAGCCTGATATAACCGACGCTTCGTCGGTTAAAATATCGCCAAACGTATTTTCGGTAACAATCACATCAAAAAAGGTGGGCGACAAAATAAGGCGCATGGCAGCGTTGTCAACGTACATGTAATCGACGGTTACATCGGGATACAAAGGCGCCATTTCTTGCGCTATTTGACGCCACAAGCGGCTAGATGCCAATACATTGGCTTTATCTACCACGGTTAGGTGTTTTTTACGTTTTAGGGCGTATTCAAACCCTACTTTTAAAATGCGTTCAATTTCGGGACGTGTGTAGTAATTGGTATCAAAGGCCTTATCGTTATCTTGGTAATTTTCGCCAAAATACATACCACCCGTCAGTTCGCGAATGCAAATAAAATCGCTACCTTGCAAAATTTCTGCCTTAATGGGCGATTGGTGCATTACGTTTTTAAAACATTCAATGGGGCGCACATTGGCAAACAAACCCAACTGTTTGCGCATGGCCAGCAACCCTTGTTCGGGGCGCTTAGGGGCCGTAGGGTCGTTGTCGTATTTGGGATGCCCTACTGCCGAAAAAAACACCGCATCGGCATTTTGGCAAATAGCCAAGGTTTCTGCAGGGAAGGAATCGCCCAACAAATCAATGGCTTCGGCGCCACAATGGGCATATTGGTAGGAAAAAGTATGATTA
>JAGCMZ010000163.1 GCA_017646225.1 Paludibacteraceae bacterium
GAATCTTACATCTATACGAGAAAAACAGAGTCGGGATTCATCATCACCCCGACTCTGCGACCATTTTTACTAAATTCTTGGTGTACTCCCGAATAATACTTCACTTAAGACTTTGCCTCTTCGCTCTGTATCTTCATAAGATACCATTAGGGTTGTATTATACGCTGCCTATTTTTCTGGATTGTGCATTTGATCCATATTGGCGTTTATATTGCCCAAGCCTGCTAAACAAGTCCCAATAATCAGAATCTTATAGAACTATTTTTTCATCGCTGTTACCTCCTTTCTGGCCTTTTAAGTTTAATAAATCAACGATTCTACTGGAAAATTTGCCTATTGACCACATTAGTAAATTAACCAAGAAGCATCTTTTTGAGCAAATATATTCCACTCGCTTTATATAAAAAACACAGTTTTAATGATACCCCCAAAAAAACAAACTAGAGTCAATTCAGGTTGAAATTTAGTCCTTTATCATATTCAAACCATATTTTAAGCATTTAAAGGGCGTTCTATACACCATTTTTTGAAAAGTGATCAATACATCCCTTCGACTTTGTTCAGATACCATTTAAGAACACTACGCATTTTGCCTTCTCAACAATTTATACTACCTTTGCACACCCAAACACACGGGCGCCCATCGCCCCAAATTAAAACCATCTTAACTTTTTAATCTTATGCAAAACTCCAATCAAATTATTTTGTATCGTCCTAATGATACCATTAGCCTTGAAGTGCGTCTTGAGAATGAAACAGTATGGTTGAATACGTCGCAAATGTCTTATTTATTTGAACGAGAAGAATCAAATATTAGGCGACATATCATTAATATATTTAATGAATCTGAACTACCCAAAGATAATAACGTGCATTTTTTACACGTTAATGGGGTAAAGAAACCTATACCATTCTATTCACTCGATGTAATTATATCTGTTGGGTACAGAGTAAAAAGTCAACGAGGTATTCTATTCCGTCAATGGGCAAACAAAGTTCTAAAGGAATATCTACTTCGTGGGTATGCCGTAAATCAACGCTTTGAGTTATTAGAAAACAAAATAGACCGTAAGTTTGCTGAGCATGACGCCAAAATTGAAAATTTAAATCAACAAATCGATTTCTTTGTTCGCACCTCATTACCTCCCAACGAGGGTATATTTCACGATGGAAAAATTTTTGATGCGTACAAGTTTGCTACGGATTTGATTAAGTCGGCAAAGAATAGTTTGGTTTTGATTGATAATTACGTAGATGAATCGGTGCTACTGATGCTTAGCAAACGAAATGCAGGTGTGTCGGCCAAAATATACACTTCGCATTTGTCGGATACGTTGAAATTGGATTTACAAAAGCACAACCAGCAGTACCCGCCCGTTGAGATAGAAAAATACACCAAGGCGCACGACAGGTTCCTGATCATTGACGATACAGATGTATACCATATTGGCGCATCGCTCAAAGATTTGGGCAAGAAACTGTTCGCATTCTCTAAACTGAACGTATCGCCATGGGTGATATTGTAACACCCAAACCTTTTTTTTCTCAAACACTTGCACAATTCAAAAAAAATAACGTACTTTGCATCGCAAAAGAGACAAACGTCTTGGTGCGGTAGTTCAGTCGGTTAGAATATCGGCCTGTCACGCCGGAGGTCGCGGGTTCGAGTCCCGTCCGCACCGCAGAGAGCTTCACTAACGTGAGGCTCTTTTTTTTGCTAATAGTAATACCCCACCGGTTGGAAAGAGCGATAGTAATCCTTCAAATTATCGCACTCGCCCTTAATTAGTTGCGCTTTTTCAGAAGCAGGATATTGTTGCGCAACGGTTTTAAAATTGCAAAGCTCGTACTGAATATCGGCAGCAATGTTTTTATCCTCCGCTACGGCACAGGCCTGCGCCACTAGCTTGTCAAACTGCGCATAGGCTCGTTGCGTATACGCATCGTCCCACCAATGTCTTTTACGACATACACTGTTGACATAGCCGGTTCCTTTGTAATAGTGCACCAAAGGCCAGCAATTTTTAAACGAATTAAGGGTGCCCAGGGCGTACTTATACAGCAGGCGTGCCTTTTCATCACCATCGACTGCTTGTTTAATAGCTCCTTCGAGGCGAAGCATTTCTTGTGCAAAACCCAGTTTAAACACCGCAGTGGGCGCAATGGGTTTGGGCAGATAGCTGAAGGGATCAAATTTTAGGGTAAGGTTGTGGTGATGTCGGTACGCATCGCTCACCCTGCTAAGGTAAGCCAAGGCTTGGCTATAATTGAGCTCGCGCAAGTAATGGGTACCCACCATATCGTTTAGGTAATCGCGTCCGGTATACCCACGCTCGTTTGCATACTGTTCCAAGGCCGACGCGGGTTTTACCACGTGTTGCAAATACGCAGCAGCCGTTTTCGCATCCAAACTATCGATCATTTCAAAAAAGCTGTTGCTATAATCGTGCGGGTTGTACAGATTTTCTGCATACCGATAATTATGCAAAGTGTTTTCTGAAAAATCTTCGCCGTACCAAACACCCTCTTTTGCTACCAAACCGGTAGCTATCTTATTGACCTTGCCCAACAGCATGTTATCGGCCATATTGGCCAATTGCAAAGCCAAGGTAGGCTTACCCGCCTCTATCATCCGAGGGCACACTTCGCCAATTAAAATGCCGCGCATGGCATCGTTCCAATAGTAGAAATTTTGATGGAAGAATAATTTATGGGTAGACGATACTTGGTCTTTTACGTTTTTGTCTAGAAGGGCCACGAGTTTACCTTATAACCACTTCAGTTGCTTTAAAAGTTTGTTTTCGTACGCCTGGTTGTAGGTGCTGGTTTTGGCATCTAAGAAGATGCGAAACACTTGCATCGACTCGGCCAAGAAGGCATTGGAGCGCTGTTTTTGCGCCTTCGACAGCCATTTGGACGCCTCCTGGGTATTGCCCAAAAGCTCTTGCATAAAGGCAGTGGTATACAGCCAAAGCGCCTTGTTTTTAACACGTTTATCGGCAGAGAGTTGTTGCGACAAACCCAGCAACTGCACAAACTCCTTGCTTTCTACTTGGTACTTTAACTCGTAATAACCCGAATAGGGATTCAAGTTTAATATGTACTCTTGCAACATGTTTTTTAGGATGGGCGCATTGGGATTGTAACGGCAAACAATGTCTATTTTATCCACCAAGTTTAGGCTATCGCCCTTGGGGTCGTAACACATAAACACCGACTCAAAATCGCTCGATTTTACAAAATAATCCAAGGCCTTGTCTTTTTGGCCAACGTGGTAATAAGCCCCTGCAATGTATGGTTCAATCAAACGGCGCATGATGTTGTTTTGTGGCAAAAGCGAGGCTTCTTTTTCCCAAAGTTCGATGCAAGATTCGTACTTCCACATAGTAAACAAGGCCCTGACGGCTTGCAAAAGATATCTATCGCGCAAACGTTCATCGGTAATCGATAGCGATACTTCAACAATATCCTCCAAGGTCATGCTAGTACCAAGATTCATACCAGGATAATACCACCGCGAATTGACTTTAGAGCGAATATATTCGTTGGTTTTGGCCACACGAAGTAGCTGCAACAACGTCGTGTCTTTTTGGATAATCCACTCAGCAAACGAATTGCCGTAGTTACCTTCTCGGTTATGATACATCTTTTCAAAATCGTCTAACGACATTTTGTACACCACCTGATAAATATCGCTGGGCAAAATGGTTTTATCTGATAGTTGCTGCCATGCCAAACAATTTTCTTCGGCACTGGGATGATAATATAAATACTGTTTATCGGCAATTTTTTCCTTGTCATTGACACGATAAAGCGCATAATCACGGGGGCTTGCATACGGGGTTGCGCACGCCCATACATCGGCTACCGACAAAGTTAAAAGGCTAATAAGCAAGTATTTGATCCACTTCATAAGGCGTATAGTGTTTTAATTGAGAAAAATCTAAATGATACAAAATATTGCCAGCTTGGGGTTTACCCAATTGGGCTTCGACGGCCTCTTTTACCTCCAAAATTTGGTCGGCCGTGGGGCGTTCGTTGCGTACCTGTTCATTAGGCAGAGCAGGTTCATGCCCTTCGGGTACAATACCAGAGAATCTATCCCCTTCAAACAACAATCCCCAGCCAAAAACCGGATAAGCATACGACAATGGAAGTTGACACGTCGCATCCTTAAGGTAAGGTTTTACATCTTCTATATCTAAAATAGAATTCTTTGTTTCGATGCTTTTAAAAGATCCCGTATTATAAAGCATCAACACACCCTTATCGGCAGGGGGCATTTCTTCGCCCAACTGATGTAACCTTACAGTAATGCTCAACTCCACGTCTCTTTTATGCAACTGCTCTAAAGCCTTTTGACACAAACTAACATACCTATCTTTTGAATAGCTAGTCCAATCGCAGTCTATTTGCAACTCTTTAATAGTAGCACATTGATTATGAGCACACATAGCAAGAGCCCTTTCTACAATAAGAGTTGCATAATGTTCGGTATCATTGTACATTTCCATAAGCGCCTCGTAGGTTACATACACCACCGGAACAATTTCTACACTATCGGGAATACCCGATTTAAATTTGGTAGTAGCAATGGGGACAATTTCGTTTTTATGCGTTTTAGGATCACGCTCCAAGGCAACATCGAACAGACGCACATACAATTTGTTTACTTGGTGTTGGTCTAAAAACTCCTTCTCCTCATCGCCTAGTGCAAAGGTCGTTTTCCAATAATACAGGGCATTGCACGCAGGGTGAGGTTGGAGCGATTTTTGGCAACTGCAACAAGCAACCGCCAAACAAGTTATGAGTACAATCGTAGATAAAATTTGTTTCATGCTTCTGACTTAGGTAGTTTTAATACAACACGTTGTGCATTAGTGACCCTACAGCTAGCAATAGCACCAGTACCGTAGCAACCCACATAATGGTTACCCGCGGTTTCTTATCGAGCGCCTTCAGCTGCACCAATAGTGGAGCCGCCACCATAATCCCATACAACGGGATGGTGTACCACCACCAATAAAATAAGTGCGGCCATCCATACACACGTGGAGATAGCAACCATACCCAGATGGTATAAACGAGTATCGTTACATACATACTAATGCACCACACATGCTTGCTTTTAAACGTAGAAATAAACGCCGACGCCAAGAGCCAAAACGGCCAAGCACACAAAAAGATTACGACACCACAAATGGTAAACATTTCCAACATACAATAAAAAGTAGATTCATCCATAACCCATTCAAATCAGTTTTTAACTATATAGCGTTTGGGGTGGTAAAGGTAAACATTCTAGAGGATTAATTTAAATTGAACGGATAGGCTCCGTTTGGGGCAGCTTTTAGCAATTCCAAAGTTCGATCATCCGGTTTGCCGTTGTAATATTTCTCCAACACCTTTTGGAAGAGGTCATCGCCACTCGCCACCGCATTGAACAACGTCATACACGAGCGCAGCTTCATGGTATCCGTCCATCCAAAAATCTCTTGGGCCGTTTTATCTTCTACGTTCAATAACGCCAAGGTAATTTCGCGCAACCTAGCACCCAAAATGGGGTGATTTAGGTACGCCCTAGCCTCCTCTTCCCCATCAATGCCATAATAAGTGGCCATCGAACTCAACCCCAACCCTTTGAGTTGCGGAAAGATATACCACATCCAGTGCGA
>JAGCMZ010000164.1 GCA_017646225.1 Paludibacteraceae bacterium
CACCTTCGTCCCAATCTAACCCCAACCAATGCAAATCGTCTTCTATCCATCGGGCAAAATCGGGTTTACTACGCTGTGGATCTAAATCTTCTATGCGCAACACCCAACTACCCCCTTTGCTCTTAACCGAAAGGTATGACAAAAGAGCACAATACACATTGCCTAGGTGCATTCTACCCGTAGGCGATGGCGCAAAACGTCCGCGGTGACAACTATTTTGAGGGTTCATGATGCAAAGATACTTTTTTTTGATGAATCGATGAATCGACTAATCGTTGACGAATTGATGAACGAATGTGAATAATCACCTAAACGACTAAAATTTCGAGTAGCGAGCGCAGAGGCAAGTTTACTTGACTATGCCGAGTCACGAGACGTACTGATGACCGAAGGGAATAAATTTCATGAAATGCAAAGCATTGAATAAACAACTCAACGATTCAACATTTTTTATTATCTTCGCAGTTGTTATGGAATTACCAGTAGCCTTTATAGAGCAAATAAAAGCATTGTTGCCTAACGAGCACGAGGCATTTTTTAAAGCGATGGATGAACCATCGCCCGTGAGCGTACGCTTAAACAACAAAGTTGCCATAACGCCCACCTATCCACAAGTTCCCCATTGTCAAACAGGGTACTACCTACCTAATCGTCCAGTTTTTACGCTCGACCCTTGGTTTCATGCTGGTGTATATTACGTACAAGAAGCAGGGTCGATGTATTTGGAGCAGGTGGTGAGGAAGTATCTTTTTGGCTCTGAGATCATTATCGACTCACCAAATCACCAAATCACCAAATCACCAAAGCGAAGCGAGTTCAGGGCATTAGACCTTTGTGCGGCTCCTGGGGGTAAATCCACCCACCTAGCCAGTTTATTGGGCGATGATAGTTTACTTATTAGCAACGAAGTAATGCCCCAACGTGCCCACATTTTGGCCGAAAACGCCACCAAATGGGGCTACGGAAATATGGCTGTTACCAACAATCGCCCTGCCGATTTTGGCAAACTAGCAGGATACTTTGACCTTATTTTAACCGATGTACCCTGCTCTGGCGAGGGAATGTTTCGCAAAGACGAAAAAGCCATAGAAGATTGGAGTCCTGCCTATGTTTTGGAATGCGCCGAACGTCAACGCAGCATTTTAACCGACGTTTGGCCAGCCCTAAAACAAGATGGCTTGCTAATTTACAGCACCTGTACCTTTAATAAAGCCGAAAACGAAGACAACATTGCCTGGATTGCCCAAGAATTAGGTGCAGATATACTAGAAAGTCGTCATTTTTACTTTCACACCGACCAAAGCGAAGGGCTGTTTATGGCCGCTTTGCGCAAAACAGCACCAGCGGGTAGCACACGCATCAAGGATGTAAAATCAAAAGGTTCAATTAGTCAAAATAAAAACATTCTTATCGACCCCGAACATTGGTGCCTAAAAGAAGACAAAGACCTTATCTATGCCTTACCCAAGGCCTTCGAGGCCGATTTTACCCTACTTGACAAACAGCTGCGTTGGGTAAAAAAAGGCATGGGCATTGCCACCATCAAAGGCAAAAACAGCCAACCGCACATTGATTTGGCCCTATCGCGCCACCTCAATCCATCGGCCACTACATCGGCCGAAATAGATAGAATCACCGCCTTGCATTACCTAAAAGGCGAATCCATTTCGCTTCCCGATGCACCTACCGGCTACTTGCTACTCACCCACAGAGGCGTACCCTTGGGTTGGTGCAAAAACATCGGCAACCGTTGTAACAACCTTTATCCGGATGCTTGGCGCATTAGAATGAACATACCCGACACATTATGCACATTACCGTTTTAGGATCGGGCACCTCTATTGGTGTACCTTATTTAAATTGTCCCTGCGAGGTTTGCACATCTACCAACCCCAAAGACAAACGCTTGCGTGCCTCTATCCGCATAGACATAGACGGCAACTGCTTTATAGTAGATTGCGGGCCCGATTTTAGGCAACAAATGATGCTTCACCCTACCCCTAAAATTGATGCCGTACTGCTTACGCACGAACATTACGACCACGTATCGGGCCTAGACGATTTACGCCCCTTTGGCGACGTGAACATTTTTGCCGAAAAAAATGTAATCAAGGCCATTAAACGCAGTATGCCCTACTGTTTCCCCAAACGAGGACTCTCGCTATTGGGCAAAAAATTGTACCCAGGCGTACCCTTGTTATCGGTATTTCCTATTAGTACAAAACCTTTTGAAATCAACGGCATTACCATCCAACCCATTCGATGCTACCACCACAAACTGCCTATTTTGGGCTTTCGCATAGGTAATTTTGCCTACCTTACCGATATTAGCAGTATAGACGATAGCGAAGTAGCAAAAGTAATGGACGTGGATGTTTTGATTGTAGATGCGCTTCGCATTAACTACCATTTTTCGCACTTTACCCTGCAACAGGCGCAAGAATTTGCCGCTCGTGTACGGGCTAAACGCGTGTATTTTACCCACCTAAGCCACCAAATTGGCTTGCACGATGTAGTACAAGCCTCCCTCCCCACTGGTCAATTTCTTTGCTACGACGGCATGGAGATCACCTTATAAAACAAAAATACCGCACCCAATTGGATGCGGTATTTTTATATCGAAAAAGGCAATTAATCCATTACCGGACGGATAGGCAAGCCCCTGCGGCGGTGCAAGGACGTTACATTGTGTACCAAAGGTGTTATCTGGTAACTAATCACATGACGAGTATCAGTAGGATACAAGGTAGACGAGGTGTAAAAACCAAATTCATTGTAACCCAACCAATCGCCATCTTTGTAGTTGCCTACAGCTGGCAAGAAAATATAGTTTTCGTTCACCTTGCTTTGTACCTTGTAGCCTTTTACGCCCTCTACCTCGGTCCATGTCCACGTGCAACTGCTGCGCAATTCTTCCCATTCGGCACGGGTGGGGATACGCCATTTACCACCCAACATAGCATGTGCAGCATCGTCGTCCAATTCTAGTTGTTTTTTGTTATCGTCACTATTGTATTTAGTCAACGACGTCTCGGTTCCATTGCACCATTGGTAGTTTTCCCATGTATAGGTAATTTTGCTCGTCGTTTCACCCCAAGCGTAATAAGACCCAGATGCTTCGACGGCAAAAGCGCCTACATTATATATACCCCACTTTACGCCACTCGATAGGCCTAAATCAACGTACAACTTTTCTTCTTCAGGTTGTTCAGGTTCTTCGGGTACTACAGGGTCTGGTGTTTCAGGAGTTTCAGGATTTTCGGGTGTCTCTGGCTCGGGTGTGGCGGTTTTTAACTGAACGCCACGAACCGAAAGACCCTCTATTCGAGGACTAAATGAGTCGCTCACAGAACCATATCCCATCGACATCGTAAGGGCGTACGTTGCATCGGTTGGGTCGATGTTGCGGGTCCAGAGATAAGCACCCCCTGCTTCATTCTTCAGGCCTTCGTCGTCTTGATAGCCCGCCAAAGGAAAGAAAAGGGTTTGACCGTTGTTGCGACTGGTCAACAAATACCCTTTTACTCCGTTTAGGGTAGTCTCTTCGGCATCGCAACTGCTAATCAGCTCGTTATACTCATCCTGGGTGGGCATACGCCACTGGCCACCGGTAGCCACATAGGCCACATCATCGTAATTTTCTAACTCGTTTAGCAAATCGACCTTGCCATACGTCTCATCAAAGTTGTATTTCAAGACATTACCTTCTGAGTCGTACCATTTATAATTGTCGTAGTTAAAAGCCGTTTTGGTATTAATTTCGGCCCAGGCAAAATAGCTACCGTACTTTTCGGGTTTTTCGGCACCAATATTGGACGCTGCCCACAGCAGCCCTGATGGCAAGCCCATATCGACCGACTGGTAATGAATAGCGGGCACATTGGTGGTTGGAAGTGGTTGTTCCCCACTGGGATCGTTATTTTCGCCGTTTGGCTCGTCGCCTTTGCACGACGATAACATGGCTATGGCACCTAGACACATGCATGCGTATAAAACTAGTTTTTTCATGGTATGGAATTTATAAAGCAAAGATACGATTTTTTTGTTGAAAGTTTGTGCAAGGTGAATGCAGAAGCAAATTTATTTGATTATGCTGAACCGAAGCCAAACTTATTATCATGATTTCAGGCATCGGCTCAACATAATCAATGCAAGCATTGCTTCTGTACTCGCCTCGCACTGAAATTGATAAAAATGCGTAGCATTTGAATAATCGATGAATTGTTGAATTGTTGAATTGTTGAATTGTTGAATCGAAAATAGTCTGGAGTTGCCTAGTAACCAGCTACGAGCAACAAGCAACAAGCGACAAGCGACATTTATGATAAAATATTTTGCACAATAAAAAAAAGTGC
>JAGCMZ010000165.1 GCA_017646225.1 Paludibacteraceae bacterium
GCAGCGAAGAAGACGAAGAAGGCGACGATACCCCTAGCACAGATTATGCCAACATTACCTGGAGATTTTCAAAAGGCGAAAGCAGTTCTTCTATGACTTGCACAGATTATACCACACAAGCAGGCTTTTTCTACAAAGACGGGGTTACCGCTTCTAAAGCCCAACTGTTAATGGTAGAAATTCCTGTTGATTCTAAAAAATACGACTATTATTGGAACCTAAACGATAACGCTAATTGCAGTGGCAACACCTTAATGGAAGCCCCCAAAACCATTGGGTTTAAAGATACCCGAAAAACCATTGCTTGGCAACGCGTAGCGGTATTTGAAGATGGCAGTTACATACAATCGGCAGCATCGTCTACCCATTTTACCATCAACGATAAAAAAGCTACCACCGGCAGCAATTACACCGTTAGTGCCAGCATTGATTTAGGCGATGATAAAAATATATCTGTTCACTATGGTAGCGTAAACTCGGGCAGCAAGCAAGATGCACTTGTAAAAGGAAAGGTTTCTAATAATTGTATAAAAGCTACCGTTACCTATTCTTACCTAACCAACCAACTATCCATTACAGAAACCGCTTGGGGTGAGGTAGAAGAAGAGGAAGAAACCAACGACGACATTGACATTGCCTATTTTAGAGGCGAGCCTGCTGTGGTACGCGTGGGTACACCCGTTACGGTAAAAATAAAATTCAATAGCCTAAATGGCTGCACCGTGGCCTATAGAATGAACCACAACAACCAATCGTCTACCGCTGTAAACTTTACCAAAGGCAGCAACGGCGAATATACCTACACCATTGAATCGCCCCAAAGTGGCATTTATGGTTTCTACTTGGATAGAACCAAAGATGGCACCACCAAAAAAGCGTATTGCGCCGTTTATGTAAAAGTATTGGAAGGCAAAATAGCCAACCATAGCATTCACATCAACCCATACGCCAATATCGATTGGAGTAAAATTAATCAATACAAAGGTAATTTCCATACCCATACCACCCAATCGAACGATGCTGCAGACGGCTTTACCACCGCCTATGTAGTAGACAAATACCACCAAGCTGGGTATAAAATTTTGGCCCTAACCGACCACGATTACAACCCATACCCTTGGACCATGTTCCCTCAATTTATGCCTGGCGTAGAAGCGCGCGACCCCGAAAAATTGGGCATGCTAGCCGTTCCAGGCAACGAATTGAGCAAAGACAACACCAACAATTGGGCAGAACAAACCGGTGGCCAATTTAACCACCACAACGATTTCTTTACCGGCCGTCAAGGGCAAGAATTTGCTTCGCTGCAAGAATCGTACGCCTACACCTATGCCTTGGGTGGCTTGCAAATTATAAACCACCCTGGCCAATATTGGGACATCAGTACCAGCTATAATGAAACTACCAAAAATGGCCCAGGCTGGCACGCTACTAACTTTAAAACCTACCCATCGCTTATTGGTTTAGAAGTGTACAACCAAGGCAACCGTCGCCCCAACGACCGCATTCTTTGGGACCAAATTCTAGACAGAACCATGCCTACCAAAGCCGTATTTGGCTACTCTTGCGACGATGCCCACAACGACGACCAGTTGTTTAGAAACTACAACTTTATGCTGATGGAAGACCTAACTACTGATGAACTTAAAGACGCTATGGTAAAAGGCGAAACCTATTTCTGCTACGAGCCCAAAGGCAGTGGCGAAGCCAAAGCACCACGCATCAACGCCATTACGGTTGACGAAAATGCCCAAACCATTACCATCGATACCAAAGGAGTAGTTAAGTGGATTTATTCTACCGATAAAACCTCAACGGCAGCATCATCGCGCCGTAGCACCGTGGTGGGCATAGGCAATACCTTCTGCTACAAAGGATTCCAAGGCACCTATGTACGCGCCCTAATTACCAACCAATACGGCGAAACCTGTACACAGCCCATCAGCTTCTTTGACCCCAATTATGACTATACCGCTGTTAACGAAGTAGAAAGCACCCCCCTTACCATGGTGCTATACCCCAACCCTACTACTAGCCAAATATCGGTATTTATGAACGAGGCCGCACAAGAAGAAGAAATTGCTATTTTTGACCTGAACGGCAAACAAGTAATGAGCAAAAAAGTAGACGGCGAAACCACCATTCTGCCCACCGAAAACCTAGCTGCAGGCATGTACATCGTAAAATCGGGCAACCGTACGGGTAAATTTATTAAACAATAAAAAACAACAACCGTTTATCAATCGGCAAAGCGAACATTCGTTTTGCCGATTGTTTATATCTTTGTACATCTTTACCTTAGTACCTATGCAAATAGCACACCTTACATTTCCCGATAAGCCGTTGTTTTTGGCGCCCATGGAAGACGTTACCAACCCTAATTTTAGGATGCTTTGTAAACGTTATGGGTCCGATATGGTGTACACCGAATTTATATCGGCCGATGCCCTGATTAGAAGCGTATCGCGTACCGAGCAAAAATTAACCATCAACGAGGGGGAACGTCCTGTGGCTATTCAGCTATACGGTAAAGACCCCGTAGCCATGGCAGAGGCTGCCCAAATTGCCGAGAGTGCCCATCCCGACATTATTGACATTAACTTTGGGTGCCCCGTAAAAAAAGTGGCAGGCAAAGGCGCGGGTGCAGGGCTGTTGCGCGATGTTCCTAGGATGCTTGCCATTACCAAAGCCGTTAAAGATGCCGTTAAAACACCTGTTACCGTTAAAACCCGTTTGGGCTGGGACGATAGCAGTAAAATTATTGTTGACTTAGCCGAAAGGCTGCAAGACGAAGGCATAGCCGCCCTAAGCATTCACGGCCGCACCCGTGCGCAAATGTACAAGGGCGATGCCGATTGGACCCTTATTGGAGCGGTAAAAAACAACCCCCGCATGCACATTCCCATTATTGGCAACGGCGATGTTACCACCCCACAGCGCGCCAAAGAATGTTTTGACCAATACGGTGTAGACGCCGTTATGGTAGGACGCGCTAGCATTGGTCAGCCCTGGATTTTTAAAGAAATGAAGCACTTTTTACTCACTGGCGAAGAAATGCCCCCCATGACTTTCCAAGAAAAAATGGAAATCATCAAAGAGCAAGTGCTTAAAAGCGTTGAATGGCTGGACGAACGCCGTGGTGTTTTGCACATCCGTCGCCATTTGGCCGCCACACCCATATTTAAAGGCATTTCGCACTTTAAAGAAACCCGTATTGCCATGTTGCGTGCCGCCACCGTAGCAGAGTTATTTGCCATCTTTGACCAAATCTTGCAAGATAGAAGTAAAAACGATTAGTCGATTCACCGATTCGTCGGAGCGAAGCGACTTATTGATGACTAAATTATAAAGTGAAACGTCTGCTAATTATAACCGAGGCACTTCCGCCAGCCTTTGCACCACGCATGGGACACCTTATTGGCGAACTCTGCCAACAAGGGTATGAGGTAACCGCTTTTGCCACGCAATATCCACAAACACATTGCCACCTACCCATGGAAGGTGCCAATGTGCATATTTTACCGTATCCATCAACCAAAAACCGCCTTTTTGGCGCCCTAAAATCGTTGCTAGGATGCAAAAGCAGGTGGTTTTATCGCGCCATTAGCAACACCATTCAAAACCAAGCATTCGATATAGTTTTGTGCAGTACGTACGAAACCTTTCCGCTGCCTACCGCGCTAAAAATAGCGCAAGAAAGAAACATTCCACTCATTGCCGATTTGCGCGATATTACCGAACAATTTGGCGCTAACTATTTTACAAACCGTCATCGCAAAGCACCCTGGTTGGGCAAATGGTTTGCGCAGCTAAAAATAAAAGCCCGCAACAAGGTAGTTAAACAAGCCAGCGCCGTTACATCGGTATCGCCATGGCATGTTCAGTACCTTAGCCAATTCAACCCCAACGTACATTTGGTGTACAACGGATACGATGCCAAGGAATTCTATTTTAAGCCCATTTCATCGAGCAAATTTAACCTTGTTTATACGGGCAGATTGGTAGACGAAAAGGCACAAGACCCTACCCTGTTTTTGCAGGCGTTAGAGGAGCTGATAACCACGCAACAAATTGATAGCAACAACGTTGCTTTGCATTGGTACACCGACCCTGCATCGCAAAAGCGAGTGCAAGGCCTTGTATCGCCCTACACAAACGTACAAGCAATTACGCAATACCACGGTTTGGTACCTAACCAACAAATTCCTGCCGTTTTGTGGGATAGTTCGGTGGTGCTTATCCTAACCAACCAACAAACACCAGAGGGCCCCAAAGGCATGATGACCACCAAGTTTTTTGACGCTTTGGGCGTTGAGAAACCGGTTCTTTGTGTTAAAAGCGACGAGGCCTGTTTGGCACAAACCATTGCCCAAACCAATGCTGGGCTAGCTGCTACACAAGTAGTAGAGGTAAAAGCGTTTTTGCTCAATAACTATGCTTGTTGGAAACAAAACGGCTACACGCACCAAGCCGTAAACTTAGTAGAAAAAGAAAAGCTATCACGCGCCGCCATGGCAAAAGAATTTGAAAAAGTATGCTGTCTATTTTAATTCCCATACACAACTACAACTGCACCGCCTTGGTACATACCTTGCATCAACAATGCGAGGCGAGTGGCATGGTGTACGAAATTTTACTGGGCAACGATGCTTCGACGCTTTTTTTGGACGAGTTGCTTTCCTTATCTACCCTAAGCAACATCCGCATGGTAACGGCCAAAGAAAATATTGGGCGTAGTAAAATTAGGAACCTACTAGCCGATAAAGCAGCCTACAACACCCTGCTGTTTATCGACTGCGACGCCGATGCATCGGGCAACCCTGCTTACATCCGCCAGTACCTACCCTATATGGGAAAACCTTGCTGCGTAGTGGGCGGAACGCAAACACACCCATCGCTCGATACCCCCGAAACGCACCTTAACTACATCTACGACCTGCTGCGCGAAACGCAAAACAGCCAAAAGGGACATTTTACCACCTTTCAGTTTTTAATAGACAAAGCGCTGTTTAATAAGGTACGATTTGACGAAACAATTAGCTCTTACGGCTTTGAGGATAGCTTTTTTGGTTACGAAATAGGTCTGTACACTCCTATTTTATACGTTCAAAACCCATTGGTGCATACCGGCATGCGCTCCAACCAAGCCTACTTGGCCAAAATAGACGAGCTTTGCACTACCTTGGTACAATTGTACCACAGCGACAAGCAAGCCACGCTGCTAAAGGTATCCAAACTGGCTCGCTACCTGCACACACTGTACCGCCTGCGCCTACATGGCTTGGTAGCCCGCTGGTTTAAGGCCAACAAAAACCGCATCGTTCAAAACCTTTGCAGTTCCACCCCCAACCTCCGCAACCTAGACCTTTACAAGCTAGGC
>JAGCMZ010000166.1 GCA_017646225.1 Paludibacteraceae bacterium
ATGGTTTACGATGTGGCGCAATGGGTAACGGATGCCGATTTGGTTGTAAAAGTATTGGAAGAATACCAACAAACATCGAATCATTCTTTGCCAACAGCCCAAGTTGTGGTAGCCGGTGGTTATGGTGTTGGTTCAAAAGAGAATTTTGCGTTGTTGTATCAACTGGCTGATGTGTTAAACGGCGAAGTAGGGGCAACACGTGCCGCTACCGATGCAGGTTGGATTGAACACGACCGTATGATTGGTCAAACCGGTATTACGGTGCGTCCAAAATTGTACATTGCTTGTGGTATTAGTGGGCAAGTTCAACACATAACGGGTATGCAAGATAGCGATGTTATTGTGTCTATCAATGTAGACGAACAAGCTCCTATTAACCAAATTGCCGACTATGTTGTCGTAGGTAAGGTACACGAGGTGTTGCCTAAATTGATTCAGTATTTACAAAACAGAAAAAAATAAAATGGCTAATTTTTATACAGATACATCGGTATTGTCGCATTATCTTAATCATCCGCTTATGCAACGCATTGTAGCTTTGCGTGAACGTGATTTTGCCGAAAAGGATGCTTATCCGTATGCGCCCAGCAGTGTGTCGGATACCTTGGATAGTTACAGCCGAGTATTGGAAATTATAGGCGAAATATGTGCAGCAACCATTGCAAGTAATGCTGCAGAGGTAGACGCAACGGGTGCTAGCTGTGGCAACGGAAGGGTTGCATACGCTCCAGGCACTGCACGCAACATTGCAGTTTGCAAACAAGCCGGTTTGATGGGCATGTCTATGCCACGTTGTTACGGAGGTTTGAATTTTTCGTTGGTTCCTTATATGATGGCAACCGAGATGGTGAGTAGGGCAGATGCTGGTTTTGCCAATATTTGGGCTTTACAAGATTGCGCACAAACCATCAAAGAATTTGGTAACGAAGATCAAAAACGTCGTTACATTACGCGTGTATGCGAAGGTGCTACCATGTCGATGGACTTGACAGAACCCGATGCCGGTAGCGATTTGCAAAGTGTTCAATTAAAGGCCACGTATAGCGAAGAAGATGGTTGCTGGTATTTGAACGGTGTAAAACGATTCATTACCAACGGCGATAGCGATATCCATTTGGTGTTGGCACGTTCGGAAGAAGGTACCAAAGACGGTCGCGGACTTTCTATGTTTATTTACGACAAACGTGATGGTGGCGTAGAAGTGCGTCGCATTGAGCATAAAATGGGTATCAAAGGTTCGCCTACTTGCGAATTGGTGTATAAAAACGCCAAGGCAGAATTGTGTGGCGACCGTAAATTAGGTTTGATTAAATACGTAATGGCGTTGATGAATGGGGCACGTTTGGGTATTGCCGCACAATCGGTGGGCATATCGCAAGCCGCTTATTCGGAAGCGTTACAATATGCAAAACAACGCAAACAGTTTGGTAAACCCATTGTAGAAATGTTGCCAGTGGCAGAAATGTTGGCAACCATGAAAGCAAAATTGGATGCCATGCGTTCTTTGTTGTATCAAACATCGCGTTACGTTGACTTGTACAAAACCTTAGAAGAAATTGCCAAGGAACGTAAATTGTTACCAGAAGAGAGAGCAGAAATGAAAAAATACAGCAAAATGGCCGATTCGTTTACGCCTCTTTCAAAAGGTTTGGGTAGTGAGTTCTGCAATCAGAATGCCTACGATTGTGTACAAATTCACGGTGGATCGGGTTACATGAAAGATTATACCTGCGAACGCTTGTACCGTGATGCACGTGTAACCAATATCTACGAGGGAACCACTCAAATGCAGGTGATTGCTGCCATTCGATACGTTACCAGTGGTTATTATGCTTCTGTGATGCAAGAATATGCAGAGACTCCCGTTGCGGAGAGCATGCAACCCTTGTTGCAACAACTTAATTTGTTGCAAGAAAGATACGTTGCTGCTGTAAATCGCGTTGTGGAATGGCAAAGCCAGGAAGCAATAGACCTGTTGGGTAGAAAACTGGTACAAATGGCAGGCTGCATTATC
>JAGCMZ010000167.1 GCA_017646225.1 Paludibacteraceae bacterium
ATTTCTTTTGCGACTCGGCATAATCAATGCTGGGCACTTCGACAAGCTCAGTGACCGCATTGCTTCTGCTCTCGCTGCTGAAGAAACTCGACAGGCTCAGGGACCGTTTGGTTTCTGCTCTCGGTTTGCACAAACTTTCATCTATTGAACGTTGCGAAGCAACGAGCAACAAGCGACTAATGACGGTCTACATAGCTGGTCCAGCGGGGCGGGGATGGGGCCCAGGGAACGATGTTGGCACCAAAGATATTGATGGTAGCGTTGCCGTCTTTGTAAGGCTCGTACAGCGTACCGCCTACTACAATTTCGGTTTTGCCATCGCCGTTTACATCGGCCACCACAGGGTACTCGCTTTTGGTAACAGACGATACCTGAAAGGCGGCCAAGTTGTACGCCACTCGCCTGCCCGATTGGATGGTATCGTTGCCTGTAACGTGGCTTTTACCACTGCCGTTGATGATGCGCAGCGATGTTTCGTCTCGGTAAACAATTTCTTGTTTACCATCGACGTTAAAGTCGAATAACGTCATAGACGTTTGCGACGAAACATCGGTGTGATGCATGGTCCAAAATTCGCGCAAACCACCACGTGCAGGCACGTATTTGTACGCCACCAATGCATGGTTGTTTTTAAGTCCCACTATTTCGGGCAGGCCATCGCCATCTATATCACCAACGGCTGGATAAGCACGCATAGTTAAATAATCTTTGTGAAAAGGCATTGATTGGTGGCGGGGTTATACAACGAGAGTTGCCCGTTTATATCGCGTACCAAAATATCGAGTTTTTTATCGCCCGTAAAGTCGGCCACCAAAGCCGAACCGTCTTGAGCGGTTTCGCCTACGGTTTGTACCCAACGCACACCTGTGGGGGCTTGTTGGGGATGCACACTATAAATTTGGTTACCACACACCAGCTCTTTGCCAGGCAGTTCGGGCAAGACATCGGCAGCAACCGATAGCGAGAACATAGCACCATCGTGTTGCATGTGTCTGCCTACATTGCCAGCAGCTCCACTGCCTATGGGGTTGAGCAAATATGCATCGAATACTTCGTTGCCCACGTATACTTCGTCGCGTCCGTCGCCGTCAAAGTCGGCTACAGCCGGATTGCCGTACAAGTTTTGTTGCAAAGCAACGGAGGCAATCTCTTCTACCTGTTCGTGCCCATAATACCCGTAAGCATACAACAATTTTTGTTGCGCAGTACCGGCAACCACATAAATAGTACCTCGTTTACTACCATTGGGCAATTGTGTTCTTGCCAGTGCAATGGCACCACATGCATAGCCAAACGAAACCCCTGGCGTACCATACGACGATCCAAAGTGAATGCGAGTTTGCTTATACGAAGCTGCACCCGACACAATCACCAAAGTTGCCGCATTATCGCGATAGTCGGATTGCACGGTGACCAATTCGGGAAAATTGTCGCCATCTAAATCGGCTACAAAAATAGGATTAACGCCCTGATATGCTCCTACCGATATGGTTTTGAGCAGTTTCATGTCAAAATAAGGACTTACTTGTGCCCACAAAGGAAGGCATAAGAACATGCTAAGAAGCACCAAAAGCCGTATTTTTACATGGCCAGTCATTTGTCGCTAGTCGCTTGTTGCTAGTCAATTGTAAAGGTAATAAAATTTCGTAAAAAACAAATCCGCACCCTTTACAATTTACCTATCATTTCGTCGGCATCGATGCAAGAGAGCAACGACACGGCACACAGTTTTTTGCCAAGGTCTTTGACCGATGCACCAACGTGATACACTTTATTGTCTATGATTAAGAATCGATCGTGTGCCTTAGTATAAATATTTACCGCTACTGGCGAATATTGAGCATTGTGCTTTTGTAAGTCCAATTTAAAGGCACTACTCATTTGCATGGTGTAAACAGTAGCGGGAACATGCTTCTTACGCTTTAAAAGCAAGGTCAAAACAGATTCATCTATGTAATTATCGATTAACACGATGCGCTTTTCTGCCGACTCTACCAACCTACTCATCAATACATGAGCATCGAATAGTTGACCGTCAAAGAAGACTTTTTCTTTTGGAGGTAATGAGGTTTTTACAAAGAAATCCACCTGCTCGTTTAGATTTTCTAATTTTCGGTCGTATTCGGCAAATCGTCTATCCATTTTATCTTCTAATTGATTAACACGTTGATTTACAGCATACCCACGAAGTAAATATTCTTTCAATACTTTGTTGGCCCATTGACGAAAACGAGTAGCATTCACACTATTTACCCGATAACCAACAGACAATATAACATCTAAATTATAATACTTTGTTATGTATTTTTGACGACCATCATTACCCATATATTCCAAAATGGAATATGTGCCGTTTTCTAATAATTCTCCGCTTGAATAAATATTACTAATATGCTTAGATATGGCAGGCTGTTTCACCCCAAATAGTTCTGCTATTTGTATCTGAGTTAGCCACACCGTTTCATTTTCCAAACGAACATTGAGGCTAATGGTATCGTTAGGGCGATAAAGAATAATTTCGTTTTGAGAGGAATTTTGAATGCTTTGCAACGTATCGTTGCTTTGAGAATGGTTTTTGTTCATAAGATTATAAAATTAAGATGATAATTGTCATCGTCACTTATCACTTGTTGATAGTTGACGTAACTGGTGCAAAGGTAATGTAAACTGATGGTAATGGCAAATCAAATGATAAAAACAAATCCGCACTCGCGTCAAATTGCAAGTGCGGATTGTAAAAAGTCAAATGCCTATTCTAAGGCAATACAGGACGCACCGACATACCATAGTAGCGGTCGTCAGCGCCCATTTGTACACCATATCCAAAAAAGAAATGCAAGAAGTTCGCAGAGTCAGATCTTCGGATCAAAAGACAACTACTCCTGAAATAGCCAGCAGACTCCGCTTCGTCCAAGCGTGAAAGAGCACGAACGCCTGCGGCGGGCAAGAAAATACTATTACCGTTATTATTGCTAGTTACTATATAACCTTTTACACCTTTTTGGATAGCCCATTTCCAAGTACAGTAATCTACTAACTCTTGTTGTTCTTCGATTGTTGGCATGCGCCATTCACCACCCCAATTGAAATGAGCTGCATCGTCTTCAAGATCCAATACTGTTTTATCATCAACATTACCAAAATTGGAATCGATGCAATATTTAGTTAATGTTGAATTTAAGCCATTGCCCCATTTATACGTACTCCAATCATAGGACTCTTTTGGCTTAGTTTCGCCCCAAGCAAAGTAATCGCCATACTCTTCGGGAACATTAGCACCTACATTACAGGTAGCCCATTTAACTGAAAGACCTAAATCAACGTAGGCATGACCATTAGCAGTACCACCTACAACATCACCTGCATCTTCTGGGTTATTTGGTTGATCTGGATCACTTGGTTGTGCTGGAGTATTATTGGGATTGTCAGGTGTACCAGCATCTTCTTTATTAGAAGATGATAACGTAGTAAACTCTTTAACTGCACCATACTCGTATTGCATACCATTTAGCAGCAAATAAGAACAATAATAGTATTTGGCATTAGCAGTTAGCCCCGTAACATCCACTTTAAAATCCTTACCTTGCAATACACTTGCTTTTACCATTTGGGCAGAACGATTGTTTACCTCTTCTAATGAGGAATCATACATAATACCAAACTCAATGCTATTGTAAGTAGCAATATCGACATTTACTGCACCTTTTAGTGTAACAGAAGTTTGAGTAATGTTTTCAGATGCACCAGTTTCAACTTTGTTAGATGTTGGTGGTTCTGTTCCTTCGCATGCAGTAAATAGCATTGCGAACAACACTGAAAATAAGTAAAATAATTTTTTCATAAGATTTTATTGTTTAATTGTTAAAGTATATTTTTTCAATTTTTATTAATTGATTTTCTACATCCACCATCTGCTCACAAAGCAGTGCAAATCTTTGTAACGACAATTGCTTACTATCGTGCAAAATAGGTTCATAGATACAAAAAAGCACGTTATTCCACTTATTTTGGAGCAACGTGCTAAAAAGATATTATATCACAGAAAACGCC
>JAGCMZ010000006.1 GCA_017646225.1 Paludibacteraceae bacterium
ACTCCCGTACCTGTTTCTACCAACTACGAATACGAAGCGACTATAGAAATTCCTGATTATACAGGAAATATTTCCGACTATAGTTTCTGGGTAGGTGAAAATGGTGTATGGAGTTCTACCTATTCGGCCAATGCTAGCTTGTCTACCATCGTAAGTGAATGTAAAACAGGTTTGTTGCATGTTAAAATGTACGCGCTACAAGAAAGCGGACAACCTCACGGTTCTGATTACAAAAACTTTGGTGTTCATGGTAGCTGTTCTGTCAATGCCAACGCTTTACAATTAAAGAGCGATGTGCGTGAATTTGATTTGGCAACCCCTCCAACCGAAATTACTCTTACGGCTACTGCCGACGAAACAACTACTGGCAATTATGTATGGTATAAATCGGACGACGATGGAGCTACTTATACAAAAGTAGCTGAAAGTGCTTCTAATACCTATACATTGTCGGGCGCCAATATTCCTGTTAATCCTAAAAATTATTACAAGGTAACCCGTAAACTAGCCAATTCGGCAGAACATGTAGAGGCTATTTGCGTAATTTATACCGTACAAAGTTGTGGAAAAGATAGCAAGGGTACTGTAATCTTTAGCCAAGACTTTGGTACGTTAACTGCTATTCGTGGTACTGGTAGCCGTTCTGAATTTACAGGTATTGTAGATGGATACGAATATCAACCTGCTCCTTATAAAATTAACGATGGTTATTATGCCGTTGTAGCCAATCCATACTATTGTGGATGCGGTAATGGTAGCAATATGTCGCAAGAAGTAACCGATGGTTGTTTGCAAGAAGGTGTTTGGTTCCGTAATTTGCCCGACCATACCTTGTTCAACGATACCCAAACAGGTCCTTATGGTGGTATGTTGATGATTAACTTTAATGGAACGGGTATTGCTTATCAACGTGTACTAACCGAAATCGAAAAGAAAGATATTACTAAAAATTCTATACTAAAATTCTCTGCTTACTTTGCATCTGCAGCGGTACAATCTAAACAAGATGTAACCTTTAACCCTATTAACGTAGAACTTATTATTCAATTTAAGAAAACAGGTTCTTCTACATGGGAAGATGCGGCAACCATCCAATCGCAAGTAACCTACAGCGAAGGTTGGCAACGCAGTGAGGTAGAGTGGAAAGTTGAAGATAACGATGGCGACTTCCGCGTTGTTATCAATAACCATGGTGCTACAGGTGATGGTAACGACTTGTTAATTGACGATGTTAGCCTTAATTTGTGTACACCTGCCTTTGCGTTGTATTTCTACGATCAAGCAAAAGATTTGCAATTTGAAGAAAAAGTAGCACAAAAATTGGATGAAGAGTCAACTATTCGCATTAAACAAATTAACTTTGGTTCGTTGGGTAATGATCCATGTGTACAATTGTACAAACGTATTGTAAATGGAACCAGCGAAAGCTATGTTTATGTATCAGATTTAACCCTATCAAATGGTTATTATACCACTTCCGTTAGTCCTCGTGAGGTTCTTTCGGATGTTCCTGGTGAAGCCGAATTGGTAGCAGTAGCTTCTGTTAAGGCGGGTAATGCTTGTGATACTAGTATTGCAATGGGTGTTGAAAACGGAACGTACAAACCTGGTATGCAAAACAATGTGGTGTTCTCTGGTAACAGCATAACCTATTCTATTGAATGCGGTACAAGTCAATTAACTAGTTATGAGGATGTGGCAAAAATCTGTGAATCAGATCCTGATCATGGTATTTATGCAAAAATGCCTAAGTTGAAATTGAGTTCTAATAACATAAGCAATGTTGTTTACTTTGATATTTACGTAAACAACCAACCTTTTATGCAAGAGGTTCAATACCGCGAGCAAACCGCAGGTTGTGGCTATATGTTGCTAGATTTGGACGCAATTTATTACGATGCTAATGCCGAATATTATCAATGGCCAGTAGGTACTAATACCATTAAAGTAAAAGTATCGGAACGCTTTATCGATGCTTCTGTTTGCGAACGTTGGGCCAATGGCTCGGTAGCTGTTCAAGTAGTAGCGCGTCCTTCTATCAATACAGAACCTGTAGGTGATGAAATTTGCGAAGGTTCGACTGCAACACTTTCTATTGATGCAAGTCCTGTAACCAAATACCAATGGCAAGTGATGGTTCCCGGCGATGCAGATTGGAGCAATGTGGGAACCAACAGCGCTACCTTTACCACTCCCAGCAATATTGCTAACGAAACTCAGTACCGTGTACAATTGTACAACGATAATGATTTGTTGTGTGCTACAACCTCAGAAGTTGCAATCGTGACTACCAAATCTTGCAACGATATGCAATTGACACAGAGTGCTGATGTACAAAAAGTCTGCGTGGGCGATGAGTTTATTTACAGCGTTTCGTTGTTTAATAATGCTGCAGGTAATGCTAATAACGTATTTGCTGTAGTAGAGTGGGATCCTGCTGTATTGCAATTAGACGAAGAGACTGTTTGTGTTGAATTCAATACCGTTACCCATGTATGGCGTGCAGGTTATGTATTCCCATCAAAAGCAAGTGCTGGTCTTGGCTTAAAATTCAAGGTAATTAGCAACGATGTTCCCTCTATAAGCATCAAATCGTATGTTTCATCGTTAAATAACGATACATTTGATAGCTACGAAGACCAAACATCAGCACAAATGAAAGGTGAAACCATTATTACCTTTAACGATGCAGCAGATACGCCAAGTAAGAAACGTCCTAACGAAATTTTTGCATACAACCTATGTAGAACTGGTGATCCTACCGAAAAAATTTCTTACGATTTCTTGATTGAAGGTGCAGGTACAGGCAGTTCGTTGAACTTGATCTGGATGGATATGGACTACAAGGTTATTCCATCTGCGGAAGCTTATTTCTATGCAGATAAGCCAAAAACAGATTCATTGTATGTTTATAATGCACCAGAAGGTTTTTGCCCTAGCGATACCATCAAAGTGCGTTATCGTGTAAAAGATTATTCTCCTAATCCTACAGTGAAAGATTACGTAGATTGCGTTATCGAAGGAGCTTCAGAAGAATTGCTTAAAACCTTGGTAGTCAACGATAACAACTGTAAATACTTAGTCTTCAAGACTGAAGATGGAGAAGAAGTTACTACATTCGATCCTTCTGTTCCTGGAAAAAATACATACTATGTAACCGCTTACAGAGAAGAAATCTATACTTGCGGTTCTGATAGCTTGCCTATAATTGTAAATGTAAAAGATTATGCTATCGATGCTAATATTGCAGCAGATGGTGCCGAAATTTGTCCTGGTGCAGATGTTACCTTGTCTGCAGCAACCCAGTTTGATGAAAAACAAGACAACGTGGTAATTAGATGGTACTCAGATCCTAATTTAGGTGCAGAATCGTTGTTGGCTACCGATGATGATTACGACATGGAAAAAGTATTGACCGATACGTATGTATATGTAACCGTAGAAACCAACAATTACTGCGAAAACCAAGCAGGTGATGCTAAAGAGGTGTATGTGGCTATGAAACAAGCTTCGCCCGAATTGGAAATCCAACCCAAAGAACAGTTGATTACCATTGGTGGTGTGCCATCGTTTGTGGTTACTCCTAATTATGTAGGCCAAGCTGCCGAATATAGCGTTTGGGTTAATGGTGAGCAAGTTGAGTCGTTGGCAGATTATAAACCATACATCGACTCTGAGTACACCATTGTATTTGATGGCGAATGTGGCGTAACCGCTGATACGGCTAGTGTTACCGTACAATGGCCAACCGTCTTTACTCCTTATGTACATGACGGTTTGAATGATACCTTTGTGAAAGATATGGATCCTAACTTCCATACCGAAATCTTTAACCGTTTTGGTATGCCACTTATGACTACCGATAATGGTTGGGATGGTTATTTGAGCGATGGTAAATTGGCTGTGCCAGGTGTTTACTATTATGTAGTAAACTTGCCCGATGGCAATGTGAAAAAAGGTACAATTGAAGTGTTTAAGAAATAAATTTTAATCTTATAATATGAGAAGGATTTTTATAAGTATGTTGTGGTTGTTACCCGTTATGTTATGGGCAACCATTAGTCCTAAATACAGTGAAGGATATACACTAGATCCTACTGTAAGTAGAACCGATGATAAAGAGTATGCTTTGTCACCTTACAAAGACAGCACCTTTGTGTTTATTCGTGGCGAGGAAGTGTTTGTTACCAAGTTGGATACAGCAGGTGAATTGGAGAACCCACAAGTATGTGCAGATTTTGAATTGATCAAAGTATCGGGAACCGTGGCATTTGACAAAAAACGCAACCGTTTGTATTATAGCCAATACAACGACGAATACAAAGCAGACTATTTGTACGAAAGTATTTCGGATATCAACGGCAAATGGCAACCTGGTAAACGCATGCGTATTCAAGGTACTTTGAAATCGCGTACAGGTGTCTCGTTCTTGCAAAGTGCAGGTTGGAACTATCGTTTGCCTTATATCGAAGGATTCTACAATCCAACCATGAATCAAGATTGCAGCCGTGTATACTTTAGTTCTACCATGGAAGGTGGAGCAGGTGGTCGTGATATCTATTATGTAGAAATCGAAGACGAAGAAAAACGCATTTGGTCGTATCCAGTGAATGTAAAAGAAGTGAACAGCAGCGCAGACGACGACTGGGCTGTATTGGAAGGCGATAGCATTCTATACTTCTCTAGTGCACGCGATGGTCAAATGGCAGTGTTCTCTGCAGCTGCTCAAGATACCACTTGGAAAGAACCTATCAAATTTGCTGAACCTTACAACGAAGGTGGCGAAAACTACAACATGTTGGTAGTGGATTCTGTTCCTATGTTGATTTCGAATCGTGCAGGCAACGAAGACATTTATTTATTCCACCCTGTTCCTGCAGAACCCGAACCAGAACCTACCTACGAAGAAAAGAAACGTCGTTTTTACTGGGTATTCTTCTTGTTCGACTTTGACCGTGATATCCTAGATGAAGCATTCTTCCAAGATTTGCATCGTTTGGCTACCGAAATGCGTAATTTCCCAGATTGCCGCTTTGAAATTGCAGGTTACACCGACTCTCGTGGTTCTGAGGCCTACAACGATAAACTTTCTCAACGTCGTGCTACCACCATTAAACAATTGTTGATTGACAAAGAAAACTTCGATCCAAGTGTGTTAGAGGCAGTAGGTTATGGCGAACGTCGCTTGCAAGTGCCTAATGCACAAACCGAAGAAGAACACGCACAAAACCGTCGTGTAGAAGTTCGTATTATCTTAGACGATGACAAAGATATAGAGCAATACGACGAAACCACCGATGAAGCAAAAGCTGCTAAAGCAGAAGATGCTGCCATTGATGCACGTAACGAAGCGTTAAAGCAAGATTATTTAAAGAAAACACAACAATAAGGGATAACGTATTATGAAAAAGTTAGTTTTATTACTTTCGGCTTTAGTAGTTAGTACTACCATCGCTTTTGCACAAAATGACTTTGTGCTAACCGAGCAGTTGTTCTCTCGTATTGCTGTGAACCCTGCTGGTACTGGTAACGACGAAAATGTGAACATTTTCTCGTTGAACCGTTTCCAATATGCTGGTGCGCAAGGTGCTCCCTTCTCAACCTTGTTAAACGTGCATTCTTATTTTGACAAAGCAAACTCGGGTGTCGGTATTACCTTCTCGTACGACGGATCGGGTGTTGCTTATACTCAATTCCAAGCAAAAGCTGTTTATGCTTACCACTTAAACTTTGGCAAGAAAAACTTGTTCTCGTTTGGTGTGGGCTTGGGTATTGCTCACAAAAGTTTCGATCCTAACCGTCACGTGTTGGTAGACGAAGAAGAACGTGGTCAAGGTTTCCCTGATACCTATCAAAGTTTGACATCGTTCGATGCTAGTATTGGTATCGAGTATTCGAACCCATACATCATGGCTGGTTTCTCTATCAACCACATTCCTGGTTATTTTGTAACCGAAGAAGATATGAACAACTTGACCATCATGCCTACTTATCACTTGTATGCACGTGGTTCTATTCCATGCATGGATCAGTTGATGATTTCTCCTGCAGCAGGTTACTATTATACTGGTCAAACCCACGTAGCTGACGTAAACGTAACTGCCTTCTTCTGTAACTATTTCTGGGCAGGTTTGGGTTATAGAACTTTGTCGACAGCTTATTTGAACGTAGGTTTTGAGTGGGAATGGTTGCGCATTGGTTACTCTTGCGACTTGAATGCTGGCGAGTTGAGCGATGTAGCATGGACTTCTCACGAAGTTATGTTGTCATTTAACATCCCAACCAAGAAAAAAACTTCTGAGTGGGACGATTAATTAAAAACTAGAATTTAGAAAAGTATTATTGAATATGGGTAAAGTATTAATTATTGGTGCAGGTGGAGTAGGTACTGTAGTGGTGCATAAAGTAGCGCAAAATACCGACGTATTTACTGAAATTATGTTGGCAAGCCGTACAAAATCTAAATGCGATGTGATTGCTGCCGATGTAAAAAAACGTTATGGTGTAGACATTAAAACAGCGCAAGTTGATGCCGATAATGTAGAGGAATTGGTAACTTTGTTTAAATCTTTTGGACCTAAGTTGGTTATCAATGTGGCACTTCCATACCAAGATTTAACCATTATGGAAGCTTGCTTGCAAGCAGGTTGCAATTACTTGGATACTGCTAACTACGAACCAAAAGACGAAGCTAAATTTGAATATTCATGGCAATGGGCTTATCACGATCGCTTTAAAGAAGCAGGTTTAACTGCTATCTTGGGTTGTGGTTTTGACCCAGGACAAACCGGTGTTTATACAGCATACGCTGCTAAACATCATTTTGATGAAATTCACTATTTGGATATTGTAGACTGCAACGCAGGCGATCACCACCATGCTTTTGCAACCAATTTCAATCCCGAAATCAACATCCGTGAAATTACCCAAAAAGGTCGTTACTACCAAGATGGTAAATGGGTAGAAACCGGTTCGTTAGAAATTCATCAACCCATTACCTATCCAGAAATTGGTCCTCGTGAATCGTACTTGTTGTACCACGAAGAATTGGAATCGTTGGTGAAAAACTTCCCAACCATCAAACGTGCTCGTTTCTG
>JAGCMZ010000168.1 GCA_017646225.1 Paludibacteraceae bacterium
CACCATGCGTCAATTTGGACTACATAGCAACCGATTTTGGGCAATTCTAACCTTCTGGATAGGCATTGCTGCTTGCACATGGGCGCTTAATACGCAAGTGTACATGCAAATCAACGCCCAATTGAGCAGTGGCGATGTGCAAGGAGGCATCGAACAAATTGAAAAACAAATCAAAAAAGAAAAAAAAGAAGCGCAGTGGTATTGGTTATTGGACGATGTTTACCAGGCGCAAAACAACACACCTGCACGCATTGACAACCTAGAAAGAGCTTTGCACGTAAAAAAACTCTCAGAAAAAGAGGGCACCATTTATCGGTTGGGCAATGCTTACTTTGACGATGGCAACTACCAAAAGGCCAAAGCAACCTATGCAACCCTACCTACATCGGGCATACAACAACGGGCATTAAAAGCCTGCGACATAGCAGACAGCTTGCGAAATCACCCTGTAGAAAGCGATCGCATCGGCATGGGTGATAGCATAAACCTGCCTTACGACAATATTTGGCCCAGTTTAACCGCCAACGGCAACTTTTTTTGCAGCACAGTAGTGCTAGGCAAACGAGGCTTTGTGGGCAACACCTTACAACTGCAGGAAGACATCTACATTAGTCGCAAAAAGAACGGTATATGGCAAGGGGCAGAAGCACTTCCTTATCCCATCAATACCGAACACAACGAGGGTTCTCCCTGTTTTTCGGCCGATGGAAAGTACTTGTTTTTTGTACGATGTGGCGATAGAAGTGGCATGGGAAGTTGCGATATCTACTATTGTATCAACCAAAAAGGCAAATGGAGCAGGCCCATTTTAGCACCTGCACCGCTTAATAGTAAGCATTGGGAGAGCACTCCTTGCATTAGCGCCTCTGGAAAAGAAATTTACTTTGCTAGCAACCGCCCAGGCGGCAAAGGGAAAAAAGATATTTGGGTATGCCAAATTGTTCCCAACAACGACGGAACGTTGCAATTTATCAACCCGCAAAACGCAGGCGATTCCATCAACACGCCCTACGATGAAATATCGCCATTCTTGCATGCCAACGACAGTACCTTGTATTTTTCGAGCAACGGACATTTCGGCATGGGGCGTTTGGATGTTTTTTACAGCAATCGACTCGCTGAAAATCAATGGAGTAAACCTTGTAACATGGGGTACCCCATCAATACCCATGCCGACGAAATGGGTTGGATGGTAAGCCCCGACGGCGAAACCGCTTACATGGCTGCAGACAGCAGTTTAACAGGCGTATCGCACAAAATAATTTACCAAATAAGCCTTCCTAAATCGGTGCAACCCACCCCTACCACACCTCAGCAATTATGGGATATCCAAAAAGCATTTACCCTGCACCGCATTTACTTTGACTTTGACCAAGCCACCCTTAAAGCAGAATCGGAAAATGAACTGAACTTGTTGGTAAGTTTGATTCAAGAGCATCCTCAAAAAGTATTTACCATTACTGGACACACCGACAACGTGGGTAACGAGGCCTATAACCTAGAACTTTCGCAAAAAAGAGCCGATAGCGTAGTGCAATACCTAATTGAAAAAGGCATTGACCCCTCTCGCCTTGTTAGCAAAGGCATGGGCAGTAGCCAACCCACCGAAAGCAACGATACCGAATGGGGACGGGCTAAAAACAGACGCATTGAAGTGAGTGCCCAATAAACTACTTAAAGGATAAATAAGGGGCTATTTTTTCTATAAATTGGGAAGTAACATCCCTGTCTTCTACCAAATCATCTAGCGCATTATATCGTTGTTCTGGCATTTTTAATCGATTATCGCACAACGATTTTGCTTGAAAATAGCGTATGTATGGATGGCGTTTTAGTTGATCGATAGTAAATTGATTGATGGGAATTTTCTGAATGTACGTAGTATCTACCCATAGCTGATGTTCTATTTTTGCATAGGTTTCTGCAGGGAATCGATACACTTCTAGCAACTGCTCTTTGCTGTAAAATCCACCCAATTTGGTTCGATAATTGACAATCATTTTAGCATAGCCGCTGCCTATGCCTCGTAACTGTTTTAACAACGTAGTATCGGCTGTATTTAACTCGACCATTTGATCTGTTTTGACTTGTTTGACAAATGGACGAACAGGCGATGCTAACGAATCGCTGTAGAAAGGATTGTTTTTCTCGGTGAAATGGGCATTTTCTGAAGTTTCTTGCGCAAGTACTACACGTACAATCAGCAAGATAAAAACAAGCAGTAATAGCAGTAACGTTCCGCGTTTTTCGCTCTGCGTTACAAAGAAGATAGTATTCCAACGCATAAAAAAGAATTAAGAGTTTTATTGATTTTTTATTAAACTACCAACAGTCTATATCACATAGACTGTTGATAGCCTTATGATGGTCTTACGGTTTATCCGAAAACAGTAAACAAGAATACGGCAAAGATACAAGCTGGCACAAAGAAGCGCATCATGTAAATGTATCCTTTAATGAACAAATGTGCCTTAGGATGTTTAATACGTAACTCGGTGGCTACAATACGTTTATCCAAGAACCATCCCACAAAGATGGAAATAAAGAATCCGCCAACAGGCAACAAGATAGATGCTGTAAAGAAGTCGAGCGCATCGAAGATGGTTTTACCAAAGATGGTCAAACTGCTTAACTTGCCAAACGACAACGAAGCAAATACACCCAACACGCAAACCAAAGCCGCTACCAAGAAAGAGGATTTTTTACGACTCATAGAGGTGTTTTCGTATAGGTAAGCGGTTACTACCTCGTGCAACGAAATAAGCGATGTTAAAGCGGCAATGAACAATAAAGCATAGAATAGAATTGCCCACAAAATACCTACGGGCATTTGTTGGAACACATTGGGCAATACTTTAAACACCAAACTAGGACCTTGTTCGGGTTGCATACCAAAAGAGAATACGGCAGGGAAAATAATTACAGCCGAAATAACAGCCACCATGGCATCGATCGAAACTACTTGCGCTGCTGTTTTAGGCAATTTAACGTCTTTCTTGAAATAAGACGAGTAAGTAATCAAACATCCCATGCCCAAACTAAGCGAGAAAAAGGTTTGCCCCATGGCCGTTAAAACCGAAACAGGTGTTAGTTTTGACAAATCGGGTTTAAACAAAAAGGTTAATCCTTCTGAGGCTGCAGGCAAGAAGAACGAATTAACCATCATTACCAATAAGATAAGGAAGAATATGGGCATTAAAATGTTAGAGGCTTTTTCGATACCGCCGCTAACACCTTTTGATACAACAAAGTGAGAAACGAACATCACAATTACCATCCATATCAGAGGCAAATAAGGATGCGAAGCAAATTGGTCAAACATTTGACCGTATTGTTCGGTGGTTAAGCCACTTAAACTGCCCATACAGGCTTGCATCAAGTATTCGAGCGTCCAACCTACTACTACAGCGTAGTATCCCATGATGAGAAAACCGGCCAAAACGCCACTGTAACCAATCCAATGCCATTTGGTTTTGGGGGCTAATTTCTTAAAGGAGTCAACAGCATTGGCTTGCGAGTGTCTACCCACAATAAATTCGGCTATCACACCTGGAATACCCAACAAAAGCAATGCCAATACGTACACCAACAAAAAGGCGCCACCACCGTTTTCGCCAACCACGTAAGGGAAACGCCATACATTACCCAAACCAACGGCTGTGCCTACAGTAGCCAACAATACACCAATTTTTGATGCAAAATTTCCACGGTTTTCTTTTTTCATAATTAGAACGGTCTTTTTAATAAATTGTTGCAAATATAGGCATTTTTTGCACATTTTCTAACCAAGTAGGCTTTTTTACTGCTTTCATGCAAAATAATTCATCTTTTATACCATAAAATAGGAATAAAATGTATAATTTTGCAAAATTATAGAATATTTATTCATATAATATACATTATGAAGAATAAAACAGAGCGACTACATGCTATAAAAGAATTGATTACGCAACAATCCATTGGTAATCAAGACGAGCTCCTTTTATTGCTAAAGGAAAAGGGATACCATTTGACACAAGCAACCTTGTCGCGCGACTTAAAACAATTAAAGATAACCAAAATGCCCAACGACATGGGTGAATACAGGTATACCCTGCCTCATTCCATGTATTCGAACAACAAACCCAGCGAAACCAAAATTATTGGTCATAACTCGTTGGAGTTTTCGGGTCAGTTAGCAGTGATAAAAACCCGTTCTGGTTACGCTGGAGGCATTGCTGCCGAGATTGACGAGCACGCATCGGATGCCATTTTGGGCACCATTGCAGGCGATGATACCATATTGATTATTCCCAGAGAAGGATTTAATCGAGAAGAAATTACCGCCATATTATCGACTGTCATTGAAAATTTATAATTTTGTACTGAAAAATAAGAAGAGAAATGAAACCCGAGGACGTTAAAATCATTATTGCCGACGAAAGCCACATCAGCTACGTCGATACGATTTTATCTACCATCGAAGCGGCTGCTAAAGTTCGTGGCACTGGTATTGCCAAACGCGACCCTGAATACATCAAAAAGAAAATACGCGAGGGGAAAGCAGTAATTGCACTGTACGGAGATGAGTTTGCTGGATTCAGCTACATAGAAACATGGGGGAACAAAGAGTATGTTACCACATCGGGGTTAATTGTACCCGAAAAATTCAGGGGAATGGGGCTTGCTAGACGCATCAAGCACCAAACCTTTAGTTTAGCACGCAAACGCTGGCCCGAAGCCAAAATTTTTAGTTTGACATCGGGGGCTGCCGTTATGAAACTAAACACGGCATTGGGTTACCTGCCTGTTACCTTTGCCGACCTAACCGACGACGAAGATTTCTGGAAAGGATGCCAAGGCTGCATTAACTACGATGTGTTGCAACGCACGGGTCGTAGGTATTGTATTTGCACAGGTATGCTTTTTGATCCCAAACAAAAAATGTGTACCGATGCTGCCAAACGCGAACTTAGCAGCGATCAACCCAAAGGCTTCTTTGCGAAGCTGAAAGACTTATTTAGCTAAAATGTAGCTAGTCAATTGTCCCCAGTGGCAAGAGCGACAACTCGCAGAGCGAATAGCAAGAAATAAATTAAAAAAATAGATTATATGGAAAAGAAAAAAGTAGTAGTGGCATTTAGCGGTGGTTTGGATACCTCGTACACCGTTATGTATTTGGCCAAAGAAAAAGGATATGAGGTTTATGCTGCGTGTGCCAACACCGGTGGTTTTAGTGCAGAACAACTAAAACAAAACGAAGAAAATGCTTATAAATTGGGAGCAAAAGAATATGTTACCCTAGACGTAACACGCGAATATTACGACAAGAGCATCCGTTACATGGTATACGGAAACGTTTTGCGTAACAACTGCTACCCTATTTCGGTATCGTCGGAACGTATTTTCCAAGCCATGGCCATTGCACGTTATGCCAACGAAATTGGCGCTTCTGCTATTGCACACGGTTCTACAGGCGCTGGCAACGACCAAATTCGTTTTGACATGACTTTCTTGGTTATGGCTCCTGGCGTAGAAATTATCACCCTAACACGCGATGGCAACTTGACCCGTCAAGAAGAGGTAGATTACCTAAACCAAAACGGTTATTTTGCTGATTTTACCAAACTTAAATACTCTTACAACGTAGGTTTGTGGGGCACTTCTATTTGTGGTGGCGAAATTTTGGATTCTACCCAAGGCTTGCCCGAATGCGCTTACTTGAAACACGCTACCAAAGAAGGTCCTGAATTGCTAAAACTTGGTTTTGAAAAAGGAGAACTTACCTCTGTAAATGGTCAAAAATACGAAGACCCTATTGCGGCTATTCAAGCTGTAGAAGAAATTGGTGCTGCATACGGCATTGGTCGTGACTGCCACGTAGGTGATACCATTATTGGTATTAAAGGACGTGTAGGCTTTGAAGCAGCTGCTCCTATGTTGATTATTGGCGCTCACCGTTTCTTGGAAAAATACACCTTGAGCAAATGGCAACAATATTGGAAAGACCAAGTAGCTAACTGGTACGGTATGTTCTTGCACGAAAGCCAATACCTAGAACCTGTAATGAAAGACATCGAGGCCATGCTAGAAAGCAGCCAACGCAATGTAACTGGCGAGGTTACCTTAGAACTTCGTCCACTTATGTTCCAAACCATTGGTGTGGATTCTCCAAACGACTTGGTTAAAAACAAATTGGGTGAATACGGCGAAACCGCAAAAGCTTGGACATCGGACGATGCTAAAGGCTTTATTAAAGTATCGGCTACCGCATTAAGAGCGTACTATTTGGCACATCCAGACGAAAGAAAATAGTTAGAAATTAAATCGGGCCCTTCGACAAGCTCAGGGACCGAATAAACAAACAAAATCAATATGATAAAAGTAGGTATTGTAGGTGGTGCAGGTTATACGGCTGGCGAATTATTGCGTATTTTGCTTAACCACCCCGAAACAACCATTACATTTGTAAATAGCACTAGTAATGCTGGTAATAAATTGTACGATGTACACGAAGGTTTGTACGGCGAAACAGAGATGACTTTTACCGACATGTTGCCTTTGGACGAAATTGATGTATTGTTTATCTGTTCGGGCCACGGCGATAGCAAAAAATTCTTAGAAGCGAACCAAGTGCCAGAAAATGTAAAAATCATTGACCTATCGCAAGATTTTCGCGATGAATCCAATGGTTTTGTGTACGGATTGCCCGAATTGAACAAAGAACGCATTATGAAGGCCACCAAAATTGCCAATCCTGGTTGTTTTGCTACGGGCATTCAGTTGGGATTACTTCCTTTAGCAGCCAATGGTTTGCTAAAAGGCGAAGTACACACCAATGGTATTACAGGTTCTACCGGTGCTGGGGTTAAACCAGGCCCTACCTCGCACTTTAGTTGGCGTAACAACAACATTTCTGTTTACAAGGCGTTTAACCACCAACACCTAAAAGAAATCAACCAATCGCTTAAGCAATTACAACCCGACTTTGACCACGCCATTAACTTTATTCCTGTAAGGGGTAACTTTTCGCGCGGCATTTTTGTAAGCAGTTATATTGATTGCGATTTGGAGCTGAGCGAATTGCGTAAATTGTATGCCGATTTTTATCAAGATGCGGCATTCACCTTTATGATTGAATCAAACCCCGATTTAAAACAAGTGGTAAATACCAACAAAGTGTTGATTCACCTAGAAAAATACGGCAATAAATTGTTAATTTTATCGGTTATTGACAACTTACTAAAAGGTGCATCGGGACAAGCTGTTCAAAACATGAACCTGATTTTTGGATTGCCTGAAACCATGGGGCTTCAACTAAAAAGTAGCGCATTCTAATGCCTACCTCACCATTTATTTAAGATAAAGATATGAACCTATTTGATGTATATCCACTTTTTCCCATTGAAATTGTACAAGGGAAAGGTTGCAACGTTTACGACAAAGACGGGAACGAATACCTAGATCTATACGGTGGTCATGCTGTTATTTCGGTGGGACACGCTCACCCAACCTACGTAAAAGCCATTTCGGAACAAGTGGCTAAGCTAGGGTTCTACTCTAACTCTGTTATTAATAGCTTGCAACAACAATTGGCCGAAAAATTAGGCAAAGCAAGCGGATACGAGGACTATTCACTATTTTTGGTTAATTCGGGGGCAGAAGCCAACGAAAATGCCCTAAAACTAGCCTCGTTCCACAACGGAAAAAATAAAGTTTTATCGTTCAAACAATCGTTCCACGGACGTACATCGGCCGCTGTTAAAGTAACCGATATTCCTAAATATGTGGCACCTGTTAACGATGGTTTGGATGTTACATTTGTAGCCTTAAACGACATTGAAACCGTACGTGCAGAATTGCAAAAAGGCACGTATTCATCGGTAATTATTGAAGGTATTCAAGGTATTGGTGGTATTCAAGTTCCTACCACCGAATTTATGCAACAATTGCGCCAAGTTTGTACCGAAACAAAAACCGTTTTGATTTTGGACGAAATTCAATCGGGCTACGGCCGCAGCGGTAAATTCTTTGCACACCAATATTATGGTATTAAACCAGACATTATTACCGTAGCCAAAGGCATTTGCAACGGATTCCCTATGTCGGGTATGTTAATTAGCCCTATGTTTACCCCCGTTTACGGACAATTGGGCACCACTTTTGGTGGCAATCATTTGGGTTGTGCAGCTGCATTGGCCGTATTGGACATTATGGGAAAAGAAAACCTAGTAGAAAATGCCGCTAAAGTGGGAGCTTTCTTATTGGAAGAATTAAAGAAAATAGACGGCATCAAAGAAATTAGGGGTAATGGTTTGATGATTGGCATGGAATTTGAACAACCCATTAAAGAAATTAGAACTAAATTGTTGTTTGAACAAAAAGTATTTACCGGCGTAGCAGGTACCCATACCATTCGTCTATTGCCTCCATTGTGCCTAAGCATGGAACAAGCACAAGACTTTTTGAACAGACTTAAAAAATGTTTATAATTTATTAGTTATGAAAACAATAGCTATTATTGGAGCTGGTAATATGGGGGGAGCCATTGCACGTGGACTAACCCAAAGCAATTTAATTAGCCAAATTACCGTAAGCGACATCAACCAAGATGCGTTAAACGCACTAGCTGCTTTTAACAGCAAAATTAAAACCGTAAGCAACAATGCACAAGCTGTAAAAGACGCCGACATTGTAATCCTTGCCGTTAAACCCTGGTTGGTACAAACCATTGTAAACGATATTAAAGACAGCTTGGATTACAGCAAACAACTGCTTGTTTCTATTGCTGCAGGTGTATCGTTAGACGATTTGTGCGCATTATTGAACAAAGAAGGACAGTTGCCTATTTTGTTTAGGTTGATTCCCAATACGGCTATTGATGTATTGCAAAGCGTCAATACCATTGCTGCACACGACAATGCTACCGAACAAGACAAGGCGTTGGTTTGCGAATTATTTAATGGCATGGGCA
>JAGCMZ010000169.1 GCA_017646225.1 Paludibacteraceae bacterium
GCCTACTACGACGACGATTTGGAAGACAAGATGAGCGTAACCATCATTGCCACCGGTTGTGAAATTAAATCGATTTTAGACGATAACAAATCGGAAAACAATAAAAGCAACGACTTTGATTTCTTGCAACCTATAGAACCACCGGTGGTAGTAGAAGAAGTGGTAGAAGAAGAGAAGAAAACTCCTGCAAACGACGATGGTGGTGCTGTTGACACCATTGATTGGACCGAATGGGCCAACGACGATGACGAAGACGACAAAGATTACACACTTCCACCAAGCATGCGTAAACGATAAAGCAAAGGGGTTGACTTTTTCCAGTCAACCCCTTCTTTTATGGAACAATTGTTTGGTGTATTATTTACCAAAGTAACGATCAAATAGTCCTTTAAAGCCACGACCGTGACGAGCTTCGTCTTTTGCCATTTCGTGTACGGTATCGTGAATAGCATCTAGGTTCAATTCTTTAGCACGTTTAGCGATGCGCATTTTGTCAGCACATGCACCACTTTCGGCATTCATGCGTTTTTCTAGGTTGGTTTTGGTATCCCATACTACTTCGCCCAATAGTTCGGCAAATTTTGCGCAGTGTTCTGCTTCTTCCAATGCATAGCGTTTAAAGGCTTCTGCAATTTCTGGGTAACCTTCGCGGTCTGCTTGACGGCTCATTGCCAAATACATACCTACTTCGGTAGCTTCGCCTAAGAAGTGTGCATTTAGGTCTTTTTTCATTTCGTCGTCAGTATCTTTTGCAATACCTACTACGTGTTCGGTTACAAAGTTTAGTTCCGAATCTACTAGTTCGCTGAATTTTTCAGCTGGTTGTTTACATTGTGGGCAAAAAGCGGGTGCGTTATCTCCTTCGTGTACGTATCCACATACGCTGCAAATAAATTTTTTCATACTTCTTTATTTTTAATTGTTACTTGTTGTTTGTTGTTTGTCACTAGTCATTACTTATTGCTAGGTACTTCTTTGAATACTTTAGCGGGTTGTTTGCATTTAGGACAAACGGCAGGTGGTTGTTCTCCATAGTGAACATATCCACATACGGTGCATACGAATTTTTTCATGGTTTTTATTATTAATGGTTGATTTTTTGGCATTCCTCGCAATACCCCTTGTAATAAACCTGGGTTTCGGTTATTTGCAAACCATTGTGGTCTGTTTTGTCTACTGCGGCTAAATTAACCCCTTCTACATCGTGTACCTTACCACAACCCAAGCAAATAAAATGCGCATGAGGGTGGGTATTTCCGTCGTAACGTGTATTCTTTTCGTCGATGGTCAATTGCAAAGCAGCTCCATTTTCTACCAACACTTTTAAGGTGTTGTAAACGGTTGTTTTAGACAACGTGGGCATACTTTTCGATAAATTAGAATAAATCTCATCTACCGTTGGATGTGTAAAGTAATTTAAAAGATAATGCATAACTGCCACACGTTGCATAGAAGGATTGATTCCTCTTTCTTGTAAATATGTCTTTACTCTGACTGGCATGGCAACTCCTTTCTTTTAATTTTCTTTCAAAGTTGTAATCATTACATCTTTGTTTTCATTGCAAATATAGACCTTTTACAAATACCCTCCAAATTTTTGTGCTCTTTTTTTTATTTTTTTTGCAATTAAAGAATCGGCACTACGTTTCATGGTCAACTAGCAATTAAAAAAAATGCGTATCTTTGCCACGATTATGCTAAAAAAGATTGATTATTATATCATCAAGAAGTTTCTAGGAACCTATGCCCTAACCCTTGTTTTGGTCATTAGCATCGCCATCGTTATTGATATCACCGAAAAGATGGATGACTTTTACAGAGAAGGTTTAGACTCCTATACCATTATATTCGACTACTACATCTATTTTATCCCCTATTACATCAACCTATTTAGCTCGCTATTTACCTTTCTATCGGTTATTTTTGTCACCTCAAAGCTGGCCTACAATTCAGAAATCATTGCCATGCTAGCAGGCGGAATTAGCTTTAGGCGACTACTGGTTCCCTACATGATCTCGGCATTTATCATTGCCGTATTCACCTTTTACATCAGTTCCGAGGTTATACCGCCCAGCATACGGGAACGGTTAAAATTTGAATCGGAGTACATTTTTCACGAACAATTCGAAGCCAGTAGCAACAACAAACAACTCCAATTGTCCAGCAACGAGATTGTGTATGTAGAACGATTTAACCTAGACAAAAACGTAGGTTATCGTTTCTCTTACGATAAATTTGACGGAAAAAGACTAATTGAACGCATTACAGCACATCGCATAGTATACGATTCTCTGTACCACTGGACAGCGATAGACTACACCAAACGTACCTTTTACGATTTGCGAGAAGAATTGAGCAAAGGTCCGTCGCTACCCATGGAGTTAAACATGCTTCCCAAAGATTTTATAGAAATCATCAAGGAATACGAGCAGCTCACCAATACGCAATTGGATACACACATTACAAACCAAAGCAAACGAGGCATTGGCGGGTTAAGTGCGTACAAACTCGAGCTGTACAAACGCTTCTCGAATCCGTTTGCCGCCTTTGTATTAACCCTTATTGGGGTTTCAATTGCATCAAGAAAAGTAAGGGGAGGAACAGGGCATCACATCTTTTTGGGTCTCTTATTGAGCGTAACATACTTGTTATTCAACCTCACATCTAGCTCATTTACCATAAAAGGAGGCGTCAATCCTCTTTTATCGGTATGGATTCCTAACATCATCTACCTAGGAATTGGTATCATTCTATACCAAAGAGCACCCAAATAGCAGAAAAAAGGGCATAAAAAAAACCGTACCGCCATTATGATCCAAACTCAGAAATAGTAAGGATTTGAGGCCTCGGAACTCTTTGTAATCTGCCCAATTGCTTGCGCAATAGCAGCACGCCATTGATAACCCGAAGTTGCTCGTTTAATAAAAGATTGTTAAGTTAGCCAAATGAGCGGTACGGCTGTAAAAACAAAAATGCAATACAAAATTATTGTTGATTTGCTTGATAGCAAGATTCTTCGGTAGATAGGTTCGATTTAACAGCAGTAACTTTACCAGATCCACCCATTGCTTCAAACACTTTCAATTCTTCTTTAGCTTCTTCAATTGCATCTTGAACTTCTTCGCCATCAGCCCACACATAAACTTCAGAAGATTGTTCCATTCCCATATATGAAGCAGAAACGGTTACCTTCCAGCAGTATTCTTTTGGATCGTTTACATCAATACCACCGTTTGAACAAGAGGTAGAAATCAAAGCCAACAAAGTAGCAGCTACAAATAAGATTTTTTTCATAACGTTAAAATTTAATAATTATACAGGTGCAAAGATACAACAAAATTTAAGACGCACACACTCCTTGCTACATATTATTTTCTGCAATCTTCTTCGCTTCTATCCGTTTTATTGAATTTAACCTCCAACGTTGCTCCAGGAGCTTCGTCTTCTAGTTTGTATTGCACCATCTCAAAAAAGGCAATGATTTCGGCTCCAGTAGCCCATTGATGTTCTATTTCGGTACCGGTCTCACCATCTTTAGTAGCGGTCATGGTAATTTCCCAACAATATTCCTCAGGATCGAACAAATTAGGACCATTTTCGCCATAGCGGTTACAAGAAGTAGTTGCCAATAACAGCAAGGCAGCCACCAAATAAAATAACTTTTTCATGTTTGTATGTATTAAGGTTAAATTTGATTCTTCAAAAGCAAAAATAACATTTTTTTAAGAACAACAATGGTATATTTCGTAAAAAAGTAACCCAACCTATTGTTTTATTTCTTAAATTTGTCCGAATTTTAGAGTCTAAGAATTTTTAAGTTAAACATTATGATGAATGTAATTACCAAAACCATCACATTGCAAGATGGTAGAACCATTACAATCGAAACCGGCAAATTGGCAAAACAAGCCGATGGTTCAGTAATGGTACGCATGGGTAACACCATGCTTTTGGCAACGGTATGTTCAGCACAAGACGCTGTTCCTGGTACCGACTTCATGCCATTAACCGTAGAATACAAAGAAAAATTTGCTTCGGGCGGACGTTTCCCAGGCGGTTTTACCCGTCGTGAAGGCAAAGCATCGGACTACGAAATCTTAACAGCTCGTTTGGTAGACCGCGCGCTTCGTCCCCTATTCCCCGATAACTACCACGCAGATACTTTTGTAAACGTAACCCTTTACTCGGCAGACGGCATTGATATGCCCGACTCGTTGGCAGGTCTAGCGGCATCGGCTGCTTTGGCTGTATCGGACATTCCATTCAATGGTCCTATTTCTGAAGTACGCGTTGCTCGTATTGACGGACAATTTGTGGTAAACCCCACTTTCCAACAATTGGAAAATGCAGACCTTGACATCATTGTAGCGGCTACTATCGACAACATTATGATGGTAGAAGGCGAAATGAACGAAGTAAGCGAAAAAGACCTATTGGACGCTATCCGCACCGCTCACGAAGCCATTATTCCTCAATGCCAAGCACAATTGGAGTTGATGGAAGCTGCTGGCAAAACCGTTAAACGTGAATATTGCCACGAAGTTAACGACGAAGAATTGCGCAAAGACGTACGCGAAAAAACATACGCTCAAACCTACGAATTGGCTAAATCTTGCAATACCGACAAACACAGCCGTGGTGCTAACTTTAAAGCCGTTTGCGAAGCTTATAAAGCTAACCTAAGCGAAGAAGAATTAGAAGAAAAAGCAGCGCTTATCAACCGCTACTACCACGATGTAGAAAAAGAAGCCATGCGTCGTGCTATCTTAGACGAAGGCATTCGTTTGGACGGTCGTAAAGCCACCGAAATTCGTCCTATTTGGTCGGAAGTAGGTTACTTGCCTGGTCCTCACGGTTCTTCTATCTTTACCCGTGGCGAAACTCAATCGTTGTGTACCGTAACATTGGGTACCAAACAAGACGAAAAACTAATTGACGAAGCCCTTATCCAAGGCAAAGAACGTTTCTTGTTACACTATAACTTCCCTCCATTCTCTACGGGCGAAGCTCGTCCACAACGTGGCGTAGGTCGTCGCGAAATTGGTCACGGCAACTTGGCTTGCCGCGCACTAAAAGGCATGATCCCAGAAAACTATCCTTACGCTATCCGCGTGGTTTCTGACATCATGGAATCGAATGGTTCGTCGTCTATGGCATCTGTTTGTGCTGGTACATTGGCATTGATGGACGCAGGTGTAGCTATCAAACGTCCTGTATCTGGTATTGCCATGGGCTTGATTTCAGAAAACAAAGGTACCAACTACGCTATCCTTTCTGATATTTTGGGCGACGAAGACCACTTGGGCGATATGGACTTTAAAGTCACCGGTACCGAAAAAGGTATTACTGCTACCCAAATGGACATCAAAGTAGACGGTTTATCGTACGAAATCCTAGAAAGAGCCCTAGCACAAGCACGCTAAGGTCGTATGCACATCTTGGGCAAAATCAAAGAAACCATTGCCGAACCTCGCGAAGACTTGAAACCACATGCTCCACGTATTGTTACCATGAATGTTCCTAAAGACATGATTGGCGCAATCATTGGCCCTGGTGGCAAAATTATCCAAGCTATGCAAGCCGAAAGCGGTGCTACCATTTCTATCGAAGAAACCGAAGATTGGGGCGTAGTAGAAATTGCTGCTTCAAACAAAGCGGCTATCGACTGTGCCGTTGGCAAAATCAAAGCCATCGTAGCTGTTCCTGAAGTAGGCGAAACCTACGAAGCCAAAGTTAAATCCATCATGCCTTACGGTGCATTTGTAGAATTCATGCCTGGCAAAGAAGGTTTGTTGCACATCTCAGAAATCAGTTGGGAACGCATCGAAACCATGGAAACTGCTGGTTTGAAAGAAAACGACATGATTACCGTTAAACTATTGGACATCGACAAAAAGACAGGTAAATTCAAACTTTCTCACAAAGTATTGACTCCTCGTCCTCCTCGTGCTCCTAAACCAGAAGCTCCTGCTGCCGAATAAATTTTAGTAGCAACTGCATAAACAAAAAAGCGACCAATATTGGTCGCTTTTTTAGTTTATAGCGTGGCGTTGTTTACAATTTTACCACATTTGTTCCGCCTACTTCATCGCCTTGCACCTCTTCCACTTTTTCGGTAACGGTTTCGGTTACTGTGGTATTAGACACCGAGGTTTCTACTTCGGCGGGCCCTTTTTCCCTATCGGTCAACAACACGTCGACAAGCTCAGGGACCGCTTGGGGATCAGAGACCGCTTGGGGTTCTGCTGCAGGTTCTTCTGCGGCTACTTCGGGAATGGCACTTAAATCTTCTGCCTTAGCAGTTAAACCTTTAGTATTGTCTTTGGTTTTAAAGGTAAGCACCACACCGGCTTGCACGTTAATGGCTTGCGATTTGTATGGATACCCGTTAGCTGAATAGTACAAAGGCGTATAATCGGTTGCTACGTAGAAATTGAAGGGAGGCAATTTTAAATCCATGGCAAAGCCAAGGGTTGACCATCCACCCGACACAAACGAGTAACCTGCCGAAATGCCAAACCAATGGCAAGGACGTATCTTGTAATTCAAGCTAATTTCTTCCGAAACATAATTAGACATAAACTCTGTTTTAGACAGTAAGCCCACGCTCATCATATTACGCAAAAAGCTATATTCTGCCCCTACGTATAATTTGCCACGCATTTCTTGCACATACCCATTGGCTGTGGGGTCGTATTTTAACGAACCTGTAATGGTCGACAACAACGAATCGGCAAATTGCATCGCTTCACCTTCTTGAAAGTACACCCCATCAAAACTACCATCAATAGCGCCGTTAGCAGCATTTAGGTTGTTCCAATACATAAAACCGATGTCTTTTAACGACAAGCTAACGCTCAACTCGGGCAGTGGTTTGTACTCCACCCCTAAGTCGATAGCAGCGCCCATACTGGCCCTGTAAGAGGTTAAATATTCCATACCATCCGATGGGGTTTCTATGCCATTAAAGGTTCCGTCTTCATCGGCTGTAAAAGAGATACCTGGCATTGATAATTGCAATTTACCTTTACCATGCACCTCCCAAGCGTCTTTAGAAGCATCCAAATACAACTGATCAAAGCGCATATCGCCACCTATTGCCCCTACTAAAATGTGCAAACGGCCACCCACGGTCCACTTATCATTGATGCGATGCGAATACCCCCCCGACACATCCAAATACGAACGCATGGTAACACGCGTAGAACTTAAATCATAACGATTCACACCCAACTCATCGGGTGTACCATACAAACCCAATTTAAATAGGTCTTTGGGCACACCTATCATGGCATCTACGCGCAACGACGTATTAAAACTAAAATAGCCACGTTCTTTTACCTTAAAACCAAAGCCCAATATACTCAAATCAAAATCGGACGTTACATGGGTGGTTTTGTGCAATTTAGCAAACAAGGCATCTTTATTGCCATAAGTAGGATGCAAAAAGGTAACCAACTGGCCATCTTTTACATACATAATATCGTTTAACGACAACCCTCCATTAAATTCAGACATAGAAATGGTAGAAATACCTGGCAACTCTACATACGTATTACAAAGGGGCTGAAAGGCTGGATTTTGATACGATTGGTAGGGCAAAATATCCATAAAGTACAACGCATTAGGCGCTGCAAAAGCACTAACAACAGCGGTGCACCATACTGCTAACAATAACTTAATTCGTTTCATCTTAATCGCCCTCCTATTAGTTAAACTCATAAATAATAGCACCATCAAAATAAATATTGGCTTTTAACTCTAACCAATCGCTGGTACGTAATCGAATGGTTTTAAGTTCGTCATTGGCTAGTCGATAGGTAATCAACAAGGTTCTTACTTGGGTTAGTAATGCTCTTGCCGAATTGTAATCGAATGCTATCTGAATGGCATTGTCTTTATCGGTACTTTCTTTTACATAACCATCGGCACCTACCTCTGCCGCCACTATCCTAAAGGTTTGGTTGGCTTCGGGCATAATAAGGTGATCGTTATAATCTAGGTATTGAATGGTACCTTGTACCCCTACTGGTAAGTAGTTCTTGTACGATAAGTTCAACACCACTTCGGTATTAGGCGTAAAGTCTAACGATCCAATATCGGCTGGTTCTTCCATCAACAGCACCGAATCGGTACGGCTAATGTGAAAGTTTTTATCCGGGTCGGGGTCGCCCTCAAACCACAAAGGCAACTTGGTACTTTCTTTCAATTTCATATCGCTCTTTTGGAAGAAATAGTGCACATTGTCTTTGTTATCATCGACCGAACGAATACGATAATGGTATCTTAGCTTGTTGGGATTGATTTTAAACAAACGGTCGGTGTGGCCATATTCACGGTCAAATACCGTATCGCTTTGGCAAATAATAGACGATAGGTCAAAGTTCGTCAATTCCTCGTGCGACAAGCCTTTAATAGCATCGTACGATGGGGTTTTCACCACCATCGAGGTAGTATCAGGGTCAGGGCCACCAAAATCGGCACGTACTTTTTCGCCAGTACGGGTATCAATGGCCTCTACATAGTCGATGTAATAACGCACAGGAACACCAATGTTGTTTACACACGACATTTGAATCTGTGGATCGTAAAAAGGAAAGAACGAATCTTCTTGTTGAAAATCTTTGGTATAATTAAAATCGATGATTTTTTCGCCTTCGTAAATATCGCGTGCAGTACCTATGTTCATATAGGTAATGTATGGCATTAAGTGGTCCAAATCTACCACAATATCAATCTTATTGCCCGATTCAAAAGGTTCGGTAGAGTGAATAAAACCGTGCACATGAAAAGTCACTTTGTTTTGACCGTTCAAGTACAACATGGCTTTGTACAAGTTCAACGAAGCCTCTGTGTGTTGTTCGGTAATAGGCACACGAACGGTATTGTTGGGATACACAATTGGATCCAACACAATTGCATCCTCGGGGAAAACAAAATCGATGTACGAATCGTCTGCCAACGGCATGGTAACATCAATTAAAATTTTCGCATCGCATTGGTCAAACAAAATACTGTCCAAACGTTCGTTTTCGTTGGTATTCAATTCGGGGAAGGTAATGGTATAATCCAGGTCAATTTCGCCCGATGTAATCATTACATCTGGCAACTCCTCGCCAGCACTCACTTGGAAATCAAAAGAACCTTTGGGAAGAACTTTCAATTGATCGATTAGTTCGTTACCCATGTACTGCGAGTCGGTGTACAATAAGTACATTTCTTCGCCCTCTACCACCAATTGCATACCGCTTAAACTATCCGTCAACAAATCGTTGATTTTTAGTTTAGAATAAGCCAATGGCGCTACCAATTCGGTATCTACTTTTATGGTACTATCCAGATCGTCTATATCGTAATTGCGATCTACACAGGCAGACAACAAACACATCAATCCCAATGGCAAGCATAGCAGCCACCAAGAGCGTTTCATCGTTATTTTCATGTTATTAAGGGTTGAATAGAATTTACAGGTCAAAGATAGGGCTTATTTTTTACTTATTAACGTTTATTTAGAAAAAATCATCCTTAAACTGCACAAGATACAATTTATCGGTAGCACGTGTAACCGCTGTATAGAGCCAACGCATAAAGTTGGTATCAATTTGTTCCTTAGCAAGCGGTCCCATATCCACGTACACGTGTTTCCATTGTCCCCCTTGCGCCTTATGACAGGTAACGGCATACGCCATGCGCACCAACAAGGCATTCAAGTGCTCATCTTGGCGCATTTTTTTGTAACGATCCCGTTTGTTGCGAATGTGCGCATAATCTTCTTCGACAGCCAAGAACAAGCGTTTTTGCAATTCCTGCAGTTGCTGGGGCGACTCGCACAAAAGCGAATCTTGCAGCAACATTACCTCTATTTCGGTGTCGTAATCGACCAAACGCAAAGTGGCACGTACAAATTGCATATCGTACAAGGTATGACTACCGTTTAGGCGCACCACTTCTGCCATATCGCCGTTGGCAATCAGCTCTATACCATAATCCAATCCGTAAAAATAGTTGTTCTTTACCACCATCAGCCAATCGGCATTTTCTAGCATTTCTTCGCGGTACAAGATACGTCCTCGAATGCCATTGGCATACATAAAAGCATTTTTATTGGAACGGGTAATAATGAGTGTTTCGTCCATGCCTACGGTGCGGTACGAATCTTCGAGTGTACTAACAAAGTTGCTACCATCTACCCTAGCCACATCGGCATGGGTTTGCAAGCGCAACAAATGAGGCGTTAGCAATTGGTTGCGAATTTCGGTAGCATTTTGCAAGATTCCACTGGCCGCTTCTTGGCGTACAACGGTGGTAAGTGTATGTTCCATTACGTGCAAGCCGCACCCCTGCAACCAAGTAGCAGACAAGGCCAAACTTTCGTTTTGCATTACAGGTGGCAACTGGGCATCATCCCCCAACAGCAACAATTTGCAGCCCGGAGCACCGCCAAATACGTACTTGAGCATATCGTCCATTACCCTACCGCTACCAAACTGCTTATCGCCATCGGACGATAACATAGACGCCTCGTCTACTACAAACAAGGCATTGCGCATGCGGTTAAAGCCCAACTCAAAACGGGCACCAATCTCTGGCGACAATTGTCGGTAAATGGTACGATGCACGGTTGCCGCATCAAACCCTGCATACATAGAAAGTACTTTTGCTGCACGACCCGTAGGAGCCATCAGTACAAAAGGCATATCCAAATCGATGCACGTTTTCACCAAGGCAGCCACCAACGTGGTTTTACCTGTACCTGCGTACCCTTTTAACAAAAAGGTAGCACGTTCTGTTGATGAACCTAAGAAAGTACCCAATTTACCAATGGCCTCCTCTTGCTCGGGCGTAGGCACATGCGTAAATGCATCTTTTATGGCGGCTGTATAAAAATTTTGAATCATAGCAAAAGATTAGTATCCATCAACAAGCAACAAGCGACGAGCGACAAATAATTACAAAAATAATACATAGCAATTTTTTGCGCAAATAAATAAATTTACCTACATTTGCGGTGTTAATCCTCAAAGAAATCAAAAACTAAAATCTATATCACATGAATAATGTAATGAACTACCTACTTAAAGCGCTTCTAGTTGTTGCGGCAGTAGCATTGGCATGGATGTCGTACCAAAGTGTTATGACTCCCATTGAATTTAACGAAACCAAAGATGCACGCGAAAAACAAGTTATCCAACGCTTAATTGACATTCGTACTGCAGAAACCGAATATCGCAACATCAAAGGCGATTACACTGCTAGCCTAGACACCCTTATTGATTGGGTTAAAACTGAAAACGCTAAAATCGTATTGAAAGAAGGTGTTCTTACTGACAAACAATTGGAAGAAGGTATGACCGAAAAAGAAGCTATTAAACTTGGCTTGATTAAACGTGATACCACCTACGTTCCAATGATTGAAGCATTATTCGGAAAAGATTATCCTATCGATTCATTACGTTACATTCCTTTCTCTTCTCCACGTCAAGAATTTGAACTAGAGAAAGCAGAAATCGTAACCGGTTCAGCTGGTATCAAAGTAAAAGTAATGTGCGCAAAAGCACCTTATTCTGCTTACTTGAACGACCTTAACAAACAAGAATTGATCAACCTTACCGAAACCATCGAAAAACTAGAAAAATATCCTGGTTTGAAATTCGGTGACGTAGAAGAAGCCAACAACAATGCAGGTAACTGGGAATAATATTCCTTCACCCCATAAGTCCATCCGTCTTTCCATGGATGGACTTTCTTTTTTTCAGGCAGGAGCATGGAAACGCATCAAGTTTTCGGCTAACGACTTGTCCTTGCAGCAAGCCCTAGCACGTCTACTCTGCGAAAATGCCTTGCAAGATATTACCTGTGCCAATATTACCGTCGATTTTCCTTTTACAACGCTCATTCCCAGCCAATTGCTAAACAAGCAAGACGCGTTGTCGTTGTATAAATTTCATTTCCCCGAAACAGACACCACCCAATTGGTAGTTTGTTCGCAAGAAATTCCAGCCTTTAACATTACCTTGCTATTTGGTATTCCACGTACCCATTACCTATTAGCCAACAAGTTGTTCCAGCAAATTCAATGGCACCATCATTTGCACGAACACATTAGCAACTGCCTCAAATTCACCAAACAAAAAGGCGAAACACAAGCCTGGATATGGGCAGACGCGTTGCACGTACACATTACGGTAGCCAACAATGGGTTGTTGCTTTTTGCTAACTATTTCCCTATTAGCAGCCAACACGACATTCTGTACTACACGGCTAAAGTATTTGAACAATACCAATTATCGCAACAGCATACCCCTACCTACGTTATGGGAAGCGAGGCTGCGCACCAAACCTTAGTTAACCACCTGGCATTATGCCATTATACCAATAATTATGCGCATTGTTAGTGGTTTTTTAAAAGGCAGACGTTTTACGCCTCCTACCCAATTAAAAGCACGTCCTACTACCGATTTTGCAAAAGAAGGCTTGTTTAACCTGCTTTCCAATCGCATGGAACTAGAAGATATCCATGTATTGGAATTGTTTTCGGGAAGCGGTAGCATTGGATTGGAATTTATATCGCGCGGCGCCACCAGTGTAACCGGCGTAGAAATCAGTGCCCAACACATTGGTTACATTCGTAAAATAATGGCCGAACTCGGCGTAAAAAACTACTACCTACAAAAAGCCGATGTTTTTAAGTACCTAGAACGTGCTTCTGGTAGTTATCAACTTATTTTTGCCGATCCACCCTACCAATTAAAAGAATTGCCTACCCTACCTCAAATCATTATTGAAAAAGGATTATTGGCACCCAATGGCATTTTTATTTTGGAACACGGCAGGGAACATCAATTTGAAAACCATCCGCATTTTATAGAAGAAAGAAAGTACGGCAACGTACACTTTACTTTTTTTGCTGCGACACCTGTAGCCGAAGAAAAATAGGCAAATGATCGGAGTATCCTCCTATATAACGAGGGCCTAAATAGGTGCGATAAGGTTTGTATCCCATGTGGGTAGCATCTGTTTCTAAAAGAAAATCATCTTTAAAGATATAACCACGTTTATCTTCCACCACCCAACCATCGCCTTGCAGTAATTCTGGCGATACAATAAATTGGTCAAAAAGCGACCATTCTGCTTTGTATTTATACGTGCCACCTTGATGGGGCATGATGTTCACCAAACGAGTGCTATCCGACGTTTGTGCCAATGGAACGGCACCCAAGGTATGTAAAATACTTTCATCAGAGGGAGTATCGTTAAAATCGCCCATAATCAATACCGAAGCATAGAGCGATTGTTGCATTATACTATCTGCAACGTTTCGCACCAACTGCAGGGCTTGTTTCCGACGTACATTGGCCTGTTCACCGCCACGCCTAGAGGGTGCATGACATACCATCACGTGCAAGGTATCGGTTCCTGCCAGCAAGCCTTTTACGTACAAAATATCGCGGCTGCAACCTGCCTCCTGAAAACAAACACGAATGGGTTCGCTTTTTAGGGGTGTAAACCACCTGGGCTGGTACAAAAGCGCCACATCAATGCCGCGTGCATCGGGCGATTCGTAATGAATGGTTTTGTATTGGTAGGTAGACAAGGGTTTGTAACGAACCAGTTCCTTTAACACTGTAGCATTCTCTACCTCGCACAATCCCACCAACGCCGGAGGCACACCTTTCCCCACCGCTGCAATAACACGGGCAATGTTCTGACGTTTGGCTGTATAGCGTTTCCAGGTCCAATGCTTGGGTGCATCGGGCAAAAAATCATTGTCATTGGTAAGAGAATCGTCTACGCAATCAAAGTAGTTCTCGACATTGTAAAACATCAGGGTACACGATGTATCCTGTGCCACAACCGAAGTAAATAGCCAACAAAAAAGAAAAAGAAAAATGGGGCGCATGGTTATTGAACATATTCATAGCAACCAGCATCTGCCGTTCCGTCCGAAAGCCTGCTATTGCCATTTAAATCGAATGGGAATTCATTGGCAATAGAGTTATCGGCAATGCCAATAGCACCCGATCCGGCTAACAAGTTAAAGTCGTACACATGGGGATAATCCTCTTCCCATTGTTGAAACGCATACTTAGGATCGGTGTTAAAGATACATTGCTTGTAAGGCGGATTGGTTATCGTGGTTACTTTATGGCGCAATAAGCAATGCGAAAACACGTACGCATCGGCGGGGGTCTCCTCGCATTTAAACTGAATCTCGTTGGTATAACTACCGTACACAATTGAGTTGTACATTTTAGAAGCAAAAGGCATAGGCGCTGCCGTTGTGGCGGCATCGATGCGTCTATTTGAATACAACAAGATAGGATTGGTTCTACCACCCCAAGCAAATTGATAATAGTTAGCAAAGGTGCAATGTTTCCAGGTGTAATCGCCTCCTTGCAAAGCAACCACATAATTGCCCGCATTGTACAACAGTGAATTATTGACCGCCATTTTAGCATGTACAGCCTCTAGTACATTGCCGGTTGAATTGCGCAACATGGCATTTTCGATATACAACACTTGTTTTTCGATATCGGTACTGTCTACACGGATACCAAAATCGGTATTGCGCACATCTACGTGCACCAACCTATTTTCAAAACTACCTTGCGCAAACACAATACCGCCCCACTGACCCGAGCACAAATCGTAAGACAAAGGCGGAATGGTATTCATGTAATCGTCTCTATCGCCCCTAAATTGAATAATTTGTTGGGCATTCCCCTCTGCCATCAACCTCCCTTCTACGTACAAAACGGCATATTTTCTGAAATACAACCTAGTTCCAGGCGCTAAGGTTAAGGTTGCACCGGGCAATACGCGCAACGTATCCGACACCAAATAAGGCAATTGTGCTGTTAAAAGGGTATCGGATGTTATGGTGAGTTGATGCAAGCGTTCTGCATTTTGGCCAAACGCCTCTAACTGCACCATTTGTTTCTTGCCATTGAGCGAGAAAAGAATCGAATCGGTTACCACAAAGGGATTGTTGGCATTAGAAGGATCGA